>JAGCJD010000058.1 GCA_017648425.1 Clostridia bacterium
TACAAGGGACGATGTGATAATCAACGAGGATTGGTACGAGGGAGTTATGCAATACCCCGAAAAGAGCGGGGACAAGCTTGCTAACAATATGTTCTTTGGCGGAAATCTGTGGGGAGTTGCCGAAAAGCTGCCCTACCTTAAATCCCTCGGTGTTGGCGTTATATATCTGTGCCCTATATTCAAGGCGTATTCTAACCACAAGTACGATACGGGCGACTATCTCAGGATTGACGAGATGTTCGGCGGAGAGGCGGCTTTTGAGAACCTTTTGAGCAAGGCAAAGGAGGCGGACATACGCATTATACTTGACGGAGTTTTCAATCACACCGGTGATGACAGCGTTTATTTTGACAGGTACGGAAAATGCGGAGGGATAGGCGCGTATTCCGAGCCCGGCTCTGTATTCAGGGATTGGTATAATTTCCGCAAATATCCCGAAGAATACGAAACATGGTGGGGAATTGAGATACTTCCCAAGCTCAATCACAGCAACGAGCAGTGTCGAAAGTTTTTTACGGGCAAGGACGGTGTTGCCGAAAAATATATAAAAATGGGAATTGGCGGCTGGCGTCTTGATGTAGCGGACGAGCTTTCGGACGCGTTTTTGGACGAGCTCAGAGTTGCCGTCAAGGAGAATTCGGACTCTGAGGGCATTATCATTGGCGAGGTCTGGGAGAACGCGGCGGTCAAGGTGGCTTATTCAAGGCGCAGAAGATATCTGCGCGGTCATCAGCTTGACAGCGTAATGAACTATCCGTTCCGCAACGCAATTCTGGCGTTGCTTGTCGATAAGGACGCAGAGTTCTTTGCCGATGTCCTGAGGTCTGTCTATGCGACCTACCCAAAATGCGCGTGCGACTGCCTTATGAATTTGCTTGGTACGCACGATACCGAAAGAATACTTACGGTGCTGGGAGCAGAGGGAGAGGATGTCTCACATCTGCCCAACAGCGCTTTTGTCAGCCGTAAGCTGAGCGCTGAGCAGAGAGCGCGCGGAATAAAAATGCTAAAAGTTGCTTCGGCAGTACAGTACACGGTTTACGGAGTGCCGAGCGTGTTCTATGGCGATGAGGCGGGAATAGAGGGATATGGAGATCCTTTCTGCCGAAGAACATTTCCGTGGGGACGCGAATGCGCCGAGCTTACCGATCATTATAAAAGACTTGGTAAGATAAGAACAGAGCAGAGCGTGCTCGCCAAGGGAGATTTTAAAATAGAGTATGCGAGCGGTAGCTGTGTCGTTTATACGAGAGAGGACGGAAAGAACTCGCTGACGGTCATAGTCAACGCATCTGACGAGCGCTTTGAATATAAATGCCGCGGCGTTGACCTGCTGTCGGATAGCGTATATTCGGGAGAGGTAGCGCCCATGAGCGTGGCGATAGTAAATAAGAGATAAGAGGAGCTTCTAGAATGGCGCTTTTTAAAAGGCTTGGAAAAAGCAAAAATCCCGACAGTCGGCGATTTAAGCGAGAAATGGCTTACGCGGTTGCGGGACAGCATATAAAGTATGTTACCGAAAAGCGAGATGGCGTTGACGAGGTAATAGGCAGAAACGGCGGACTTAATATCCGCAACGATGAGTTTATAGTTTACGCCTCGTCCGATGTTGTGTTCCGTTGTCCCATTGACGACCTTGAAATATGGGAGCTGCTCTCGCGTGACGGCGTGGTGCTTACGGGGCGCGACCTTGAACACGGCGGAGCGGAGCGCACGGTAATAGCTTACTATGTGTATTACAGAAGGTGAGAAAAGTGGACGAAAGCAGAGATGTATTTTTTATGAGTGAGGCGCTTTCGCTTGCCAAGGAGGCTTACGCGCTTGGGGAAGTTCCCGTAGGCGCGCTTGTAGTCCGAGAGGGCGAGATAATAGGCAGAGGTCATAACAAAAGAGAAGCTCTTGGAAGCGCTACGGCTCATGCGGAGATAATCGCCATTGAAGAGGCGTGTAAAGCGCTTGGCGCATGGCGACTTGATGGTTGTACGCTTTATGTCAGCATGGAGCCTTGCCCCATGTGCGCGGGAGCTATTGTGAATTCAAGAATAAGACGAGTTGTGTTTGGCTGTAAGGACGCTGTGGCAGGTTGCTTGGGAAGCGTTCTTAACCTTAACGCATACCCATTCAATCACTCGTTCGAGCTGACGGGCGGAGTTCTTGGAGCAGAGGCGAAAGAGTTGCTTGGAGAATTTTTTAAGGAAAAAAGAAAAGGCAAATGAAAAGCTACTTATATGGAATAAAAAGGTCTGTCCCTGTGTTTTTCGGGTTTCTCCCCGTTGCCGTGACCTTTGCTATAATGGCGGGAAGCGCGGGACTTGGAAAGATGGAAACAGTGCTCATGTCTGTGTTCGTTTTTGCGGGAGCAAGTCAGATAATGGCGGTGGGACAAATAATGGCGGGCAGCGGAGCTGTGTCCATAATAATAGCCACATTCGTGCTTAACCTGAGGCATGTGATAATGAGCACCTGCATATTCAAACGGGTAAGGGTGAAGAACATACTTTTGCGGTTTGCTTGCGCCTTGTCGGTAACAGACGAGGGCTTTGCGCTTATTACCACGGAGGACGAGGAGAAGTGCGATATACCGTTTTTGCTTGGAATAATAACGCTTACATATCTGTCGTGGATATTCGGGACGGTGGTCGGAGTTGTGGCTAGCAGTATATTGCCGCAGATCGTTGCGGACAGCTTTGGAATAGCGCTTTACGCGCTGTTCTTGGCGCTTATAGTGCCCGATATAAAGGGAAGCCTCAGACTGCTTGCAACAGTCCTGATAACTGCGGCGCTCAATTGCGCATTGTGTATGCTTATCGAATCAAGTCAGGCGATAATAATATCCACGCTTGTAGGTGCTCTTATCGGAGCGTTTATCGTTGAGGATAAGGCAGAGGAGGGCGTTTTGGCATGAATATAGCGTTGCTTATACTCGGAATGTGCCTTGTCACATATATACCCAGAGTGCTTCCCGCATTTTTTGCGGATAAAATGAATTTTGGAAAGAGATTTGAAAAATTCATAGGACTTATTCCATATACTGCCATGACGGCGCTCATAGTGCCCGGGATATTGTCGGTCGATGCGGACAGATGGTATGTGGGCGTGATAGGCGGTATCGTGGCGATAGCGCTTGGTTGTATCAAAAGGATACCGTCCTCAGTGGCGGTGCTTGGCTCGGTGCTTTCTGTAATGGCTATCTATTTGATAATATGAAATTATAATTATACCCTGTATCCATATGGATACAGGGTATAATTATAATTTCATATTATCAAATA
>JAGCJD010000059.1 GCA_017648425.1 Clostridia bacterium
GCCGCCTTGATCTCCTCAAGAGGATCGTCTGTAAGAGATACTCTGATAGTATCACCAATACCGTCACAAAGCAATGATCCAATTCCAACAGCGCTCTTTACAAGTCCGCGCTCTCTCCCGCCTGCCTCAGTAACACCAAGGTGGAGTGGGTAATCACACGCTTCTGCAAGCAATCTGTTTGCTGTAATCATTTTTTGAGGATCAGATATTTTCATTGATATAACCGTATCATAAAAATCAAATCTTTCCAACAATGAAACATGATACAAAGCACTCTCACAAAGGGCCTCGGGCGTAGGAGCGCCATGCTTTGCCAATATTTCTTTTTCAAGCGATCCACCATTTACTCCGATCCTTATCGGGATATTACGACTTTTACAAGCGTCACAAACAGCCTTTACTCTATCGTCATCACCAATGTTACCGGGATTTATACGAATTTTGTCAACGCCCAATTCTGCGCATCTTAAAGCAACTCTGTAATCAAAGTGTATATCCGCAACGATAGGAATGTTTATTCCCCGCTCCTTGATATAAGTAATCGCTTGCGCCGCCTCTATATCGGGAACAGTAATTCTCGCAATATCGCATCCAACTTCTTCAAGCGACTTTATCTGCAAATAGGTAGTGTGCGCATCATGGGTGTCCGTGTTAGTCATGGACTGTATCGCTATGGGGCGCATACCGCCTATTATTTTTTCACCAATTTTTATTTCTCTCGTTTTTCGTCTTATTTCATTATATTTCATATTAAACTGATTATATCCTTACATGTTATAAAAATCATAAATGCAAATAAAATCACAATACCTACAAAGTTGATATATGATTGAACATTACGGCTTATCGGCTTTCCTCTCACACCCTCAATAGCAAGGAACAGAAACTGACCTCCGTCAAGCGCAGGAAAAGGAATAAGATTAAATACACCTAGATTTATCGTTAGAACGCAAACAACATACAAAAAGCTGGAAAACCCTAACTTTGCGGCATCCTCAACGACAGTAACCACACCGATTGGACCTGACACAGCCTCCATTCCAAATCGCCCTGTAACAAGTCCCTTCAAGGAATCAAGAACCATTTTTACTGTGGACACAGACCTGAAAAATGTATGTTTAATAAGATTTCCAAAATTTGCTTGCTCTGCATATGGTATAAAATCGTAGCTTCCAAATGTAGTTCCCTTTTCCTCAAATGTAGAAAAAACCACATCTTCAAGAACAAGCTTCTCACCGTTACGCTTTACTGTTATATCGACAGGCTCATATCCTACATTCATTATTTCATACGCAAGCTCGTTCCATGTGTGTACTCGTGTATCTCCAACCTTTATGATCTCATCATTTACCATGAGTTGCTCACTTGATGTAGCATTTGGGGCAAACTCTGCAACAACTGTTGAGCCAAGGTTTTGAGTAGAAAACACCAAGATAAGCATTAGAATAAAACCAAGCAGCAAATTCATAGCAGCGCCTGCAATAGTTATAAGCATTCTCTTGGGAACACTTTTATTACAAAAGGCGTTTTCGTCATTTTCTGGTATTTCTGAATTAATATCATTCTCCCCTTGCATACTCACAAACCCGCCTATGGGGAGAAGTCTTAACGCATATTTTGTTTCATTTTTTTTGGATCGCCATGAAAATATTGTAGGACCCATACCAATAGCAAATTCATTGACGGTTACACCGCAAGCTCTTGCAGTAAGGAAATGTCCAAGCTCGTGTATAAAAACAAGAACGCCGAATACCAATAATATTATCAAAAAATATGCAAAAAACATCAAAAACTCCATTCTGATTCAAAATGAATCATTACACAGATCAATGACCTAATTTTAACCCTGTTATTCTACGAGCCTCTTTGTCACAATTAAGAATATCGGAAAGAGTATGGGAGTGCTGAGCAAAATTCATTTCCTCGACAACCTCGCAAACAACTCTCGTAATATCGTAAAATCCTATCCTGCCATGTAAAAATTCAGAAACAGCGACCTCATTGGCGGCATTCAAAACCGCAGGCAATGCGCCACCTCTTGTAATACAGTCAACAGCGCATGGAAGCAACGCGAATGTTTTTGTATCAGGCTTTGCAAAGGTCAGGCGTGAAATTTCAAACAGATCCAGCTCATTGATAACGGAATCACATCGCTCAGGATAAGTTATAGCATACTGTGCGCACGCGCGCATATCGGGAACTGACATTTGCGCGATCACGCTGTTATCAATATATTCCACCATTGAATGTATTATACTTTCACGATGTACCACAACTTGAATTTGCTCGGCAAGAACGCCGAACAAATGTACAGCTTCAATTATTTCAAATCCTTTATTCATAAGCGTAGCTGAATCTATGGTTATTTTTGCACCCATAGTCCATGTTGGGTGGGCAAGGGCTTGAGCCGCCGTAATTCCTTCAAGCTCGTTTCTTGTTCTGCCAAAAAAAGGACCACCCGAGGCAGTAAGTAAAATACGCTTTATCTCGCCATGCGCACCTGACTTCAAACACTGATGTATAGCGCAATGCTCACTGTCAACAGGCAATATTTCAACATTATATTCTTTTGCTAAATTCGTTATATATTCGCCTGCACAAACTAAAGATTCTTTGTTTGCAAGCGCAACTCTTTTTTTAGATTTTATAGCACTAACGACACCGTCAAGTCCTGCAATACCAACAACAGCACATACTACGGTGTCAACATTTTGATATGATGCACATTCTTTTAACGCATAAATACCAACAACTATTTTACAATTAAAATTAACCGAAAAACTACTAGCGCTACTTTCATCGGTAATTCCGATAATTTCTGGCTTAAATTCTTCGGCTATTTTCTTTAGTGAAATCATATCGGTATGGGCTGTGATTGCTTTAACCGAAAATTTATCAGGATTTCTCCTAACTATATCGAGTGTTTGAGTTCCAATCGAACCTGTGCAACCCAAAATAGCAATATTTTTCATATTGAACTCCTAAAAAAGTTTAAAGATTGCAAAAAATCCGAATACGAATATTCCGGCAACAAGTACGCCGTCAATTCTATCCATAAATCCGCCGTGTCCTGGAAGGAAATTACTATAATCTTTTACTGCACAATATCTCTTAATATATGATGCTATTAAATCTCCTGATTGACAGGCAACTGATACCCCTAATCCTATTGCAGAATACAATAACAAGTTTTGCCAAGTAGTTGCCATTATAGGTTGCATACCTAAGAATCCTGCATCCATTAACAAGTAAATTATAATACCACTTAATACACCGCCAATTAATCCACCAATAGCACCTGAAATGGTTTTATTTGGACTAATTTGTGGGGCAAGTTTTTTACCTTTAAATGCGGAGCCTATAAATAATGCCATAGAATCTACAAGAGAAGTTGCTCCAAACACAAACAAGATACCTGCTTCTCTATATGCTTCACCAACATAATTTACTGCAAGCAAATAAGAGAGAAGTCCAAGTGGATAAATTAGAATGAATATCGTACTTAAAATATTTGACATTGTGTACTTCTTGTAAAACATTGTAATAATAAATGAAATTACAATCATTATTATCAAAGTACCAAAACTTGCAGAAATACCCCAATTCCCGTGTCCTGCCCAATTTGCTACTCTAAAAGCAACATATCCTAAAACAACTTGAATATATACACAAACCTTGATTGGAGGTGCAAATTTTCCTTCAATTACACGCATCATTTCATAAGATGCAGTGAACATAAAGATAAGCACTAAAACATCATAAAAAACTGCATCAACAGCAATCGCTGGGACAATTAACCCAACGTAGAGTAATGCTAAAAATATTGATGTTATTAAACGAGTTTTCATAATTACTTTACCTTCCCAAATCTGCGCTCTCTATTGGCAAATTCGGTAAAAATCATAAGTAGTTCATCATTATTAAAATCTGGCCACAACGTTTTTGTAAAAAACAATTCTGAATAGGCAGATTGAAAAAGCAAAAAATTGCTCAATCTATATTCACCACC
>JAGCJD010000060.1 GCA_017648425.1 Clostridia bacterium
AACCGAATCTTGTTCCAAACACCGCATAGCTTGTGCCGTGATTCTTGGGAATAACGTAAACGTCAAGCCCGCTTGAATGCTTCTTGTAAAAGTATTTTTCCGCTATCTTTTTATTTTCATAAACCTTAAAGCTCATAGTTGCACCTCACATTTCCTCCTCATCGTCACCCTCTGTAAGAGTGCCCTTGAGGAAGTATACGGTGTATCTACTTTCTATTCTCAGTTTGTTCTCAACCCCAAGGGTGATGTTTCTATAGCTGTATGCATGGGAACAGCATGCTATGTTAAGGGTAGCGGAGAAATTCTTGACAAGATCACACAAATCCTTGGTTTGCCCTCAGGTTCTACTACACCTGACGGTAAGTATTCGCTTGAAGCAACAAGATGTATAGGTGCTTGCGGACTTGCCCCCGTTCTTACGGTTAATAATGAGGTTTACGGTAAGCTCGGCGTTTCTGACGTTGAAGATATACTCGCAAAATATAAATAATGAAAGAACTCTCACTCAATATTCTTGATGTTGCCAAGAACTCAGTTTCAGCAGGTGCGAATATCATTGATATATCGCTTGTTGTTGATGAGAGCGGATATTTGACATTGACTATAAAAGACGATGGCTGTGGAATGTCGCAGCAAACCGTTAGTAATGTCACCAATCCGTTTTATACGACACGCACTACGCGTAAGGTAGGAATGGGACTACCCCTTCTCAAACTTGCGGCAGAGCAAACGGGTGGGTATTTGAGCTTGGAATCCTCTCAGGACATGGCGGATCACGGCACAATGGTAAAGGCGGTATTCAATACTAACAGCATAGATTTTATGCCAGTTGGCGATATTATCTCTACCATATGCGTTTTGATTTCCGGAAGCCCTGAAATTGATTTTAAGTTTTATGACAAATCGGATACACATTGTGTAAGTCTTGATACCCGAGAGCTTAGAGCGGCGCTTGGAAATGAGGTTTCGCTTGCCGAGCCTGAGGTCGGAATGTGGATATCGGAATATCTGAGAGAGCAATATTAAAGTAGTTAAATATTTATTAATATAACGGAGGAATTATTATGAAAACTTTGGCTGAACTTGCTGCTATCAGAGAAAAGATGCAGAACAAGGTTGTCATTCGTGAGGGATCTGCAAGCACGAGAGTAGTAGTCGGAATGGCTACTTGCGGAATTGCTGCAGGCGCTCGTCCTGTTCTCAATGCTTTTGTTGAGGGCGTTGTAAGCGCAAATCTTTCGGACAAGATCACGGTAACCCAGACGGGCTGTATCGGAATTTGTCAGTATGAGCCTGTTGTTGAGATTTATGAGGAAGGTAAGGAAAAGGTTACCTATGTAAAGCTTGACGCAGCTAAGGCTGCTGAGATTGTTGAAAAGCATCTCAAGGGCGGAAAAGTTGTTGAAGAATACACCATTGGTGCATATAATAACTGATTTTAACAAACGAAAGGATAAGAAAAATGATTAGAACACACGTTTTGGTATGTGGCGGTACAGGCTGTACATCATCCGGAAGCGTTAAAATTCAGGATGCACTTAATGCCGAGATCGCTGCTCGTGGACTTGCGGAGGAAGTAAAGGTTGTCGGAACAGGTTGTTTCGGTCTTTGCGCTCTCGGTCCGATTATGATAGTTTACCCTGAGGGAACATTTTACAGCTGCGTAACTGTTGACGATGTGCCTGAAATAGTTGAGGAGCATTTCCTCAAAGGACGCCCTGTTGAAAGACTTGTATATCATGAAACCAAGTCTGAGGATACAAAGCACGCAATGTCGCTTTCCGAGACCTCCTTCTACAAAAAGCAGAAGAGAGTTGCTCTCCGCAACTGTGGTGTTATCAACCCCGAAAACATTGATGAGTACATAGCTATGGACGGTTATCAGGCTCTTGGTAAGGTTCTTACCGAAATGACACCTGATGATGTTATCCAGACTATTCTTGATTCCGGACTTCGCGGACGCGGAGGCGGCGGATTCCCCACAGGACTTAAGTGGAAGTTTGCTTCCGGTAACAGAGGAAATGTAAAGAAGTATGTTGCATGTAACGCTGACGAGGGTGACCCCGGAGCATTCATGGACCGTTCTATTCTTGAGGGTGACCCCCATGCAGTTCTCGAGGCTATGGCGATAGCAGGATATGCTATCGGCGCTGACGAAGGATTTATATATGTTCGTGCAGAGTACCCCATAGCAGTTCACAGACTTGAGGTTGCTATCAAGCAGGCTCGTGAATACGGCTTGCTTGGAAAGGATATATTCGGAACAGGCTTCAACTTTGATATTGAGCTTCGTTTCGGTGCAGGTGCATTCGTATGTGGTGAGGAAACAGCTCTTATGACCTCTATCGAAGGTAACAGAGGTGAGCCTCGTCCCCGTCCTCCTTTCCCCGCGGTAAAGGGACTTTTCGGACAGCCTACCGTTCTTAACAATGTTGAAACATACGCAAATATTACACATATCATTCTTAACGGCGTAGATTGGTTCAAGTCTATGGGTACTGAAAAATCCAAGGGAACAAAGGTATTTGCTCTCGGTGGAAAGATCACCAACACAGGACTTGTTGAGGTTCCTATGGGAACAACTCTTCGCGAGGTCGTTGAGGAGATCGGTGGCGGTATTCCTAACGGAAAGAAGTTCAAGGCTGCACAGACCGGTGGTCCTTCCGGCGGATGTATCCCCGCATCTCTTATCGATACTCCCATTGACTACGACAACCTTTTGGCAATCGGCTCTATGATGGGATCCGGTGGACTTATAGTAATGGACGAGGATACATGTATGGTTGACCTTGCACGCTTCTTCCTTGACTTTACTGTTGACGAGTCCTGCGGAAAGTGTACACCTTGCCGTGTAGGAACAAAGAGACTTCTTGAGATACTTGACAAGATAATTGCAGGTAATGGCGAAATGGAAGATCTCGACAGACTTGAGGAGCTCTCCAACTACATTAAGAGCGCATCTCTCTGTGGTCTTGGACAGACAGCGCCTAACCCTGTTCTCTCAACTCTTCGTTACTTCAGAGATGAATATATAACTCACATAGTTGACAAGAAGTGTCCTGCGGGCGTATGTAAGAGCCTTCTTCAGTACAAGATCGATCCTGTTAAGTGTAAGGGCTGTACTCTCTGTGCAAGAAAATGTCCTGTTAACGCTATTTCGGGAACTGTTAAGCAGCCCCATGTTATTGACACATCTAAGTGTATCAAGTGCGGCGCTTGCTTGGACGGATGTAAGTTTGATGCAATTTATAAGGAATAAGAAAGGAGAACTGAGGATATGGAAACAATTAGCATAAAAATTAACGGCGTACAGTATGATGTGCCGAAGGGATCCACGGTTCTTGAAGCAGCAAGAGCTGCTAACATAGACATTCCCACGCTTTGTTACCTTAAAGATATCAACGAGATAGGCGCTTGCCGCCTCTGCCTTGTTGAGGTATCCGAGGGCGGAAAGCCCTTCCGTATGGTTACGGCGTGCGTTTATCCCGTAACAGAAGGTATGGAGGTTCTTACCAACACACCTAAGATAAACAAATCAAGAAAGACAAACCTTGAACTTTTGCTTTCCAATCACGACCGCAAGTGCTTGTCATGTGTTCGCAGCACGACCTGTGAGCTCCAGACACTTTGCCTTGAATACGGCGTTGACGAAACAAAATTCGAGGGAGTTAAAAACCACTACGAAATAGACAAGTCCACTCCCATTATCCGTGATAACAACAAGTGTATTCTTTGCCGCCGCTGTGTTGCCGCTTGTAAGTCAGTACAGGGAATTGGTGTTATCGGAGCAAATGACAGAGGATTTGACACACACATCGCTTCTGCGTTCGAGACAACTCTTGGAGAGACCTCTTGTGTAAACTGTGGTCAGTGTATAGTTGCTTGTCCTGTTGGTGCTCTTTATGAAAGAGATGATACTGACGAGATCAGAGATGCTATCGCAGATCCTACAAAGCATGTTCTTATATGCACAGCACCCTCTGTTCGCGCACAGATCGGCGAGTGCTTCGGCTATGAGCCCGGCACCGACGTTGAGGGTAAGATGGTTGCCGCTATTAAGCGTCTTGGCTTTGACGGCGTATATGACATGAACCTTACGGCAGACCTTACCATTATGGAAGAAGCTACCGAGTTCCTCGGAAGAGTTAAGAACGGCGGAGTACTTCCTATGATAACATCTTGCTCGCCCGGTTGGATCAAGTACTGTGAGCACTACTATCCTGAATTCACAGAAAATCTTTCAACATGTAAGTCTCCTCAGCAGATGTTCGGTGCAGTAGCAAAGACCTACTACGCTGAAAAGATGGGCTGGAAGCCTGAGGATATATTCTTCGTTTCTGCAATTCCTTGTACAGCAAAGAAGTTTGAGGTCGGCAGACCTGGACAGTCCGCAGCAGGTGTTCCTGATGTTGATGTTGCTGTTACAACTCGTGAGCTTGGAAGAATGATCCAAAAGGCAGGAATTGATTTCAGAGCTCTTGAGGACGCAAAGTTTGACGAACCCTTTGGAATTGGTTCTGGCGCGGGCGCAATATTCGGTGCTACCGGCGGTGTTATGGAGGCAGCTCTCCGTACAGCGGCCGAGGTTATCGAGGGTAAGCCTCTTGAAAAACTCGAATTCAATGAAGTTCGTGGTGTAGAAGGTGTTAAGACAGCTACCTATAAGCTTGGCGATGTAACTCTCAATGTTGCAGTTGCTTCGGGCACTGCAAATGCAAAGAAGGTTCTTGAGGCAGTTAAGGCAGGAGAAATGGATGTTCAGTTCATTGAGATCATGGCATGTCCCGGCGGTTGCGTAAACGGCGGTGGACAACCTATCCAGCCTGCAGTTGTTAAGATGACTAAGGATCTTAGAAAGATAAGAGCAGCTGTTCTTTATAACGATGACGCAACTAGCGATCTGAGAAAATCTCATGATAACCTTGCAGTTAAGAAGCTCTATGATGAATACTTCGGCGAGCCTAACAGCCACAAGGCACACGAGATACTTCATACGCACTATATTAAGCGCGGTCTTTAATTAAAAGCATTTGTCCGAGCGCTCCTTGTGAGCGCTCGGACATTGTTTGTTTACAGAATTATTTTAAAAAATAATTGACAACAAAGAAACGATATGCTATAATGATATAGATAATTATTTTGACGAGAGGTTTATATATGGATCGAAAAAAATTTGATTTGATACTTAAAATAGCTTGTGTATGCTTTGCTGTTATTGCAGTCGTTTTGTTCGTGTTCGGAATAGTATATGACGGAGATCATTTGCTTACAAAGATCCTTATGATAGTAGTTGCTTTGCTTAGCCTTGCTCTTGCGGGTGAGCTTGCATATCTTGTTTGGTTTTCGGATAAGGGCGATGCTCCTAACTATTTCTTGTATGATAGCAATACAAAGAAAAATGTTTCCGTGGACAAGCTTACTTTTGGTATTGTAAGCAAGAGAATGGACAGATATTTTGCAAATTATGCACCCTCTGAGGGAAAGCTTTGGACTGATGGAGTTCTTGACACTCCCGATATTAACATGGAAGAGGCATTCAAGCCGTTGATTGCTTACAAATTGCTTTTCGATCTTGCAGACAGAGATATGGAAAAGGGTTGGAAGTGCTTTGAAATGGCGTCCTACCAGACTGTTGACTTTATTTGTTCTGCAATAGAAATGAATGGGGAAGCAGAGGTTGCCGGAAATATAAGAAAAATGAAGCAGGTTCAGCCTTTCCAGATAAGATACATAAGAGATTATCTTGTCAGCAATAAGGATTATTTGCAGACAAAGATGATGATGTATGTTCGCGACAACATAGAAAAATTTCAATAAACTTGTATAAAATAAACAATTACCGTGCAGATTTTTCTGCACGGTAATTGTTTGTTTGTACTTGCAAATAAGATATAATTATGTTATAATAAAATGAATATGTGTATTTGGAGGAAAGATGTTTTATATTCGCATGGCAGATATCAATATCTGCATTGATAATAAATACGATTATGTAAAAAATTTGTGTCGTAACTATATTGTGGATAAGATGCCGGAGCCGGATATGGTCATCAGTGTTTCCGAGGAAGTAATAAAAGAGGAAATGAGCATTGCTGAGATCAATGTAACACCGGGTTACGCCGAGGGAATATGCGTATATAGAGAGATATGTAAGCGTCTTCCTATTGAATTTGGAGCGTATCTTTTTCATAGCGCTGTTATAGAATACAACGGAGATGGTTTTGCTTTTGCCGCAAAAAGCGGAACAGGAAAATCAACGCACATAATGCTTTGGAGAAAGGCTTTTGGCGAGGATGTTCATGTTGTCAATGGTGATAAGCCGATATTGAGGTTTATTGATGATAAGCTTTATGCTTACGGAACTCCATGGTGCGGAAAGGAAGGCTGGCAAACAAATAC
>JAGCJD010000061.1 GCA_017648425.1 Clostridia bacterium
GGCTCGTTTACGGGTATAGACAGAGAGCTTATGCTCTATCTACTTGGAGTGGCGCAGGCGTATGTTGATTCGGGCAGAGTGGAGAGTATAAGGCTATCCACGCGTCCCGATTATATTGACGAGAATATTATTTCAGACCTTAAAAAATTCAGCGTAAAAACAGTCGAGCTTGGTCTTCAAAGCCTTGACGACAGGGTGCTTTTGGCATCGGGACGCGGACATACGGCTGAATGCGCGAGAAATGCCTGCAAAATGATTAAGGAAGCAGGATTTTTGCTGATAGGACAAATGATGATTGGCTTGCCACAGTCAAGCGTGGATACGGAGATAAGAACTGCCGAGGAGATAATAAGACTTGGCGTTGACGGCGCAAGGGTGTATCCGACTGTCGTGTTTTACGATACCGAGCTTGCATCTATGACGGCTCGCGGAGAGTACACTCCGCTTACAAATGACGAGGCTGTCGTACGCACAAAGGAGGTCTTAAAGGTCTTTGCGAAGGCTGATGTGCCTTGCATTCGTGTGGGGCTTCAGGCATCGGAAAATCTTTCAAGCGAGGATAAAATGATGGCGGGCGCAAATCACAGCGCCATAGGCGAGCTTGCAATGAGCGAGCTGTATTACGAGAGCATTTGTGCCGAGATAGAAAGGCGCGGATTTATGGGTGGAGAGCTTACGGTTTTCGTATCCAAGGGCAGTGTTTCAAAGGCAGTTGGGCAAAAAAAGCGAAATAAAGTAAGAATTTGTCAAAAATATGGATTTAAAAGAGTAAAAGTGCTTGAAAAAAATGAAATTTTGAGTTATAATATTATATTGGAACATAATTTGTTGTAACAATAAAAATCGCAATTCCGAAAGGAGAAATAATAGTGTATCTGAAATCACTTGAGCTTCAAGGCTTCAAATCCTTTCCCGACAAAACAAAGCTGACATTTGAGGGGGGAACAACGGTCATAGTAGGACCGAACGGAAGCGGAAAATCGAATATATCCGATGCTATGCGTTGGGTGCTTGGAGAGGTGTCCTCAAAGAGCATTCGTGGCACAAAAATGGAGGATATAATCTTCGGAGGAGCGGATAGTCGCAGACCAATGGGATATGCCGAGGTATCGGTTACCTTTGACAACACGGGAATGATAGGCAGACTTGAATGTCCCTATGACGAGGTAACTGTAACCAGACGCTATTACCGTTCGGGAGAAAGTGAATATTTTATAAATCGCAGAGCGTGCAGACTCAAAGATATATACGAGCTGTTTATGAACACCGGTGTCGGCCGTGACGGATATTCAATTATCGGTCAGGGAAAGATAGCGGAAATAATTTCACGCAAGAGCGAGGAACGCAGAAGCATTTTTGAGGACGCCTCGGGAATTGCAAAATACAGACACAAAAAGAGCGAAACAGAACGCAAGCTCGCCGCTACCGAGGACAACATGACTCGTATAAACGATGTCTTTGCGGAGGTGTCGGCTCAGGTCGGACCTCTTGAAAAGGAAGCGGAAAAGGCAAAAAAAGCAATAGAGTTGCTTGAAACAAAGAAAAAGGTAGATGTTCAGCTGTGGTTGTACGACACGGAAAAGCTCCGTGAGGATATTGCCAAGAGCGAGGAAAATTTCAAGCACGCGCAGTTTGACCTTGAAACGGTAGAGGATTCGATAAAAGCGCTTGAATTGCAGAATGACAGGCTTTTTGAAATTTCTCAGTCAAACAAGTCCGAGTCGGAAAAGCTGCTTACAGAGATACGCAGACAAACGGAAATAAATCACACTCTTGACAGCGAATACAGAGTTGGAGAGACGAATATACTACATACAAAGGAGCTTATCGCAACATCTGTCGGTACTTGTGAATCGACCGAAAGAGCTGTTGCTGCCGAGGAACAGGGAACTGCGGAAAGATACGCAAAGATAGAACAGCTCAAAGCAACTCTTGACGCCCGTATAGACGAGCATCTTGATGCTCAGGAAAAGCAAAAGCAGGCGGCGGCAGAAGCTGAAAAGATAGGCTTTGATATAGATACGGCTCTGTCGGATATTCATGCTATAAACGCAAGCATTGCTGATGTAAACGCAAGAATATCATTTATCGACAGTTCCAGAAACACCGATACCGACAAGAACACCGCAATGCAGAATGAGATTGATCGTTACGAGTCGGAATCCGAAAAAATGGAGGAGCAGATAAGCAGCGTCAAGAAAACGGTGGACGAGTACGATGCTTCAACTGCCGAGCAGAGCGAGGAGGTAAACAAATTTACCGCCGAGCTTTCTGAGCTGTATTCCAAGCGTCATGACGACAACGAGGAGCTGTCATCGCTCAAACTAAGACGCGATTCCGCACGCCAGAGGATAGATACCTACAAGGCAATGGAGGAACAGCTTGAAGGATATTCGGGAAGCGTTCGCTATGTAATGAAAAAATACGCCGAAAAGGCGATAACAGACAAATTCGGCGCTCCATGCGGAAAGATTTACGGACCGCTCTCACAGCTTATAAGCGTTGAGGACAGATATATAACCGCGATAGAAACGGCTCTTGGACCTAATCTTCAACACATAGTAGTTGAGGACGAGAGTGTTGCAAAGGCGGCAATGTTTGCACTTAAAAAGGCGGAGGCGGGCAGAGCTACATTTTTTCCGCTGTCGTCTATGGTCGGACAAAAGCCGACTGAGGAAATGAGAGAGGCTTCGGGCTATGCGGGATATATTTCCGTGGCTGACGAGCTTGTCGGAAGCGATGGTAAATTTTCCGAAATACTCTCAGGGCTTTTGGGAAGAACTCTGGTCTTTGACACGATAGATAACGCAACAGCAATGGCGAGAGGAACAGGATTCAAGGTCAAGGCGGTAACGCTTGACGGACAGCAGATCAATGTCGGAGGCTCGTTCACGGGAGGCTCTGTAAAGCAAAGGGCAAATATCCTTGGACGCGCATGCGAGATAAAGAAGCTTGAGGAAGAAGTAGCGGGATTTGATAAGAAGATAGTTAAAATATCCGACTCTCTCAAAAAGCTTGCCGAAGAGGCTACCGATATTGAGGAGCGTAAGACTGACTGCGAGCAACGCATAAGTCTTATTAAGGTAATGAGGGATACCGAGGCGGCACGACTTGAACAGCTTACCGCAAAGTTGGAGGCTAACCGTACTCTTACTCAAAAGCTCAAGGACGATTTCTCTGAGCAACTCCGTGCAAGAGAGCGCTATGAGGAGGACAGAGAAAATCTCTTGATACGCAAAAAGGAGCTTGAAGTACAGGTTGCAGAGATAAGCGCCGCAAGGGCGGAAATGGATATAAGCAGAAGCGCGGCTCTTGACAAAATGGAAGAGTTCGAAAAGCTCATGACGGATATATATATCGGTCTTACATCAATAAGAAAGGATATTGAAACCGAGGAGCGAATGATAGAGGAGTCCAAGGCGAGAATGGACGGATTTACGGCGCTTCTTGCTTCGCAAAGAGCATATGTATCCGAGCTTGAACAAAAGATATGCGATTATGAGGAGCAAAAGAGGCTCAATCGAGAGAATTACGATGAGGGCGTTAAGATGCTCGCTGAGCTTAACGCAAAAAGAGCAAAGGTCGAGGAGGGAAGCTCCGAGTTTGAACGCAAGCTCGCCGAGGTCAACGGCAAGATGCGTGAAAAGATGCAGCACAAGGAAAATATTTTCAAGGAATACACAAGAGTTGAAAATAAGCTTTCAATGCAAAGAGCGGAACAGGACAAGCTTTCGGGCAAGCTGTGGGAGGAGCATGAGCTAACGCGCGCAGATGCGATAGGTCTTGGATATGCTTCGCTTGATGCTTCAACGAGAGCAGACGCCGTATCAAAGCAGACCGAGTGTAGGAATAAGCTTCGCGTTCTTGGAAATGTGGATCTTGATGCCGTAAATAAATACAAGGATGTCAAGGCGAGATACGACTACATGGAGGGACAGATCAAGGACCTTTCAAATGCGAGGGACGATCTTGTCAAGATAATATCTCAGCTTGAAGGTGAAATGGAAACTGCCTTTGTAGAGTCATTTAACCAGATAAACGAGAACTTCAACAAGACATTTTCCGAGCTGTTTGGAGGAGGCTCTGCCGAGATAACTCTTACAGATCCCGAAAATGTGCTTGAAAGCGGAATTGAGATAAAGGCGGCACCTCCAGGAAAGATAATCAAAAATATGGTACAACTTTCTGGTGGAGAGCAGTCGTTTATTGCAATAGCGCTTGTTTTTGCAATACTTAAGGTCAACCCAACCCCGTTCTGTATCTTTGACGAGATAGAGGCGGCGCTTGACGA
>JAGCJD010000062.1 GCA_017648425.1 Clostridia bacterium
CTTGAGCACTGGTCAAGAGCTATGGTAGGAGTAGCAAGCAATCTTTCGTCAAGCATGCTGCTCTTGTCCGCATCTGTTGCCTTACCATCAGGAACAAGCTTGCAGGCAAGCTTTTCAAGAAGGCCCGACATAGGAAGCAAAAGTATTGTACTAAGAACACTTATTACAGTGTGTATAACTGCTATTCCAAAAGCATTTGCTGCACTGTTGATAAGCGCAATATCAACAAATGATGTTATAAGAGTAAACACAGTAAGCCAAACGACTGTTCCAATAACATTAAATGAAAGATGAACTACCGCCGCGCGTTTTGCATTTTTGCTAGTACCTATCGACGACAAAAGTGCTGTAACACAAGTACCTATATGCTGTCCCATCAATATCGGAACAGCAGCTCCGTAAGTTACCTGTCCCGTAGCACTGAGCGCCTGCAAAATACCAACAGATGCCGAGCTTGACTGGATTATTGCTGTCAACAATGCACCAACTAAAACGCCGAGAATAGGATTGGTAAAGAGTATAAACATTTCTCTGAACCACGGAAGCTCCGCAAGTCCCGCAACCGCATCCGACATCGCATCCATACCAAACATAAGTACGGCAAATCCAAGAAGTATAGAGCCTGTATCCTTCTTTTTATCGGACTTAGCGAACATCATGAATATAGTGCCTATCAAAGCGAGTACAGGCGTAAATGACATGGGCTTTAATAGTTTTAGGATAATATTATCACCCGAAATAGCACCCATACTTATGATCCACGCCGTAACAGTTGTGCCGATATTCGCGCCCATTATAACGCCTATCGACTGTCTGAGCGTCATAATGCCCGAGTTTACAAAGCCTACTACCATTACCGTGGTAGCAGATGAACTTTGAATTACAGCAGTAACTCCTAAACCTGTCAAAAAGCCTTTAATACGGCTGTTCGTGAGCTTTCCAAGAAGAGCTTTTAGACTATTTCCGGCACGCCTTTCAAGTCCGTCAACCATGATATTCATTCCGAACAAGAAAAGACAAAGTCCACCAATCAAAGCCAACACATCAAAAATCGTCATTTTAAATTCCTTTCATATATAGTTTTATTTCAACAAAAAGCAATAAATTGTAAATTCCTCTACATTAATATTGCCTGATTTTCGCCACTCTACGCTATTATACATTATAGAACAAGAAAAAGAAAATGTCAATATAATTTTTTGAACTCAATAAAAACAGACTGTTTTTTACTTCTCGTTTAATTTTATAATAAATCAAGGGCAGACCACATAAGGTCTGCCCTTGATTTATATTTAGTTTTAAGAAAGTTCGAATGCAGCAAACTCAAACGCATATATCTGATCATCCAAATATACCATATCACCCTCAAGGTGACCACTACAATTTACAAAACGAATATTTGTATATTCTCTGTCAAGCTTTATTACAGGATCAATAATACTATCTGCAAAACAGTTAAAAAGTCCCACCGACATCTTACCCTGACCTTTCTTACAGAGCATGTAAAGATCAGGATTTTTAACACAGGTGGCAGGAAGCTTTTTGCCAGATATCCACTCCACACATTCAGTCATTGCCTCTTGCATGGTATAATGGCGATATATATCAGCAGCCCAAACCTTACCCATAGTATCCGCCATAAATACGGCAAATTTTTGTCCCTTTTCATTTTCATATTTATACAGCAAGGGAATTTCTTTACCGTCAACATTTGCATATGCCAATATCTGCGCCTTCTTGGATATATCACTGTTCATAAATTTTGCCGATGGTCTTAAGCATGCAGACATATCCAACTTATCTGCCGAAAGCACCCAAGTAGCTCTGCCGATAGCAAAATTCTGATCACCGCATAGACCTACATCTACTCCACGCTGTGTAAGCAGAACCGCAGATACTCCGTCAACTATCGCGCCGTCTGATATTTTATCAAGATCAATATGTCTTGCCATCTCGCCAAACAGTGCCGTGCATATTCCATTTTCACTGTAAGTTGTAGGAATAGTCAATGCGCCAAGTACCATGCCAGCCAAGGGCTGAGCAAAGCGATCGTAAGATGTTCCTACTGTAAAATCAGCACCGCATATCAGTCCTGCCTGTGTTGGGCAATAGACACCGCATGCCTCCTTATCAGCAAAAATTTCTTCAAGCTGTTTCATAGCTTTCAAATTTTTTATATGCTTTTTCAAATATCCTTCCTCATATGAATGATTGCTTGAATATGAAACCATATATTTAAGAATTCCGTTGAAATTACCGTCCGAACGAATTACACCGTCATACAACTCAAGGTATGCTGCAGGAACATTATGTCTCGGTCTTGGATAGGCATCACCCTCAGCAATTACATCAACACCGCTATCCTTATTCCAGCTTGCAAGCATTCTTTCAAGCTCAACAACATAAGCAAACGATTTATCGTCCTTGGGTGTCCAATACGGAGCGCCTATAAGGCGCGCCTCGGGCTGATTTTTGCCCGCAAGTATTTTTGCAAGCTCCTGAGCAGATGTTCCCTCAATTTCCCAAAGAGTGGGAGCTGAGCATATCGTAAGACGGACATCAGGATTTACCTTGTCAACCGCTGCTCTTATATCTGTAGCTAAAAGTCTAAGTGAGTCGCCTTGTGACTTTACAAAGGCATCACGATATTTGTTTGGCTTTCCGGTAAACGCTAGTCTTCTCAAATCTTCGCGTGTTATATCTTCACCACAATACTTTCTTATAAGAGCAATGTGTCTGTCGCATGCACAGCATATTTCAGGACCGTGAACACCATTCCTGAAATCATCGTCAAGCATTATTGTATCCGTTCCTGTATTTGCAAGAGCTGCAATTTCAGTTGAAATATTTTCTCTGAAATTTTCATAAAGTGAACAATAAGTATTTTCTATTTTATTTCCCAAAATATTTACTATAGTACCGTCTTCATTTTTATAAACAGGATTATTTTTGATAGCTAACGGAACTCCGTGACCACATGTGCTTCCAACCCAAATACACGCTTCAACTCCATTTTTTTTGAAAAACTCAATGTTTTCCTTAAACAGGTCAGCTTCTCTTCTGTCAGGAAACGAGCATGCCAAAAACACTCTGTCTATCTTTGCTTCCTTAAATTGTTTAAGATAACCCTCTCTGTTTTCGCCTGTGCATAGATTATTTATTATAGGAACCGATACCTTATACATTTTGCTCTCCTTAGCATTTTTACTACGATTTGTTGTGCACTGAAAGCACTGCGTTAATTATAAAATAGAAATATAAAAAAGTAAATATTATTTCAAAAAATCGTGACAAAATGAGCATTTTAAGAGAATAATTGAAAACATTTCAATTTAAGTTTTGGCCAACTCGAATCTTTTATATGTATCTAAGTAAACAAAAAAATCTCCACAAAAGTGGAGATTTTTTTGTTTACTTGGTGCACCTTCAGGGATTTGAACCCGCGCTTGCGCCATGCTTTAGTTTTAATCTTTTATACTTACAAGCGCAAGCCTCATCAAACGCATGGCGTTTGAGGGGCTCGAATCTTTTTGATGTATCTAAAGATAAATTTTTTAAGTCTGTTTTTAGAGAAAAATTAATTTATATACAGGAACTGGTAAACGAATTTGATAATTGTGTAAATCCATTTTCTACAGGCAAATTTTCTCTTGATAATCTTTCGGAGTATGTTGGTAAACTTGAC
>JAGCJD010000063.1 GCA_017648425.1 Clostridia bacterium
GTGGACCCTCTGCGTTAGAGACACTCACTTGTGGTGCACCTTCAGGGATTCGAACCCGGGACCCACTGATTAAGAGTCAGTTGCTCTACCAACTGAGCTAAAGGTGCAAGCTGTTCAAAAGTCTAAATAGCCCCAACTTTAAAAGTCAAGGCTATTTAGAATGGTGCGAGAAACGGGACTTGAACCCGTACGGTGTAACCACACGCCCCTCAAACGTGCGCGTCTGCCAGTTCCGCCACTCTCGCAAAAGCTACCGTAATCACGGCAACAATAATATTATACTCGTTTTTCAAAAAATGTCAATACTTTTTTTGATTTTTTTTGAAAAAATATTAGTTTTTTTCATTGAGTACAAATTAAAACCTTTAATTTTTTGTTTTTTGTGTAAATTAACTTTTATTTTATTGATTGGAATACATTAGTTCTTCTCGTATCTTCAATCTTTTGTTCTTTGCAATGTATCCCATCATAAGTGACACACACATCTGAACTACTAAATATATAAAAAATGAAATCAAATATGCCCACAAATATATTTGTTCAACATCCTCAATTGATGAAAATTTATTACCAAAATTTATGATCAACGCCAGATATCTTGTCCCGCCCGCAATAAAAGGATAGAACATAAGCAGCATGGATAAGCCAAGGTGTGCCACTCCACCTAATGCAACAGCGCCACAAATATGCCATGGGTTAAACTCCGCGCTTTTATAACTCTCGTAATAAAAAATCACTCCGGTAATAAACGGGACTACTATAAATGCCACCACAACATTTACAACAGCAGATGCAAAATAATCGACAACAATAAATAAATTTACGATTTTGACCGTTATGTAAGAAACAAGCAAATTAACAAGACTTGCAACCACAACGCCTATCAAATATGTAATTGCTGAATATAAAGTTTGTTTTTTCATTTTAACCTCCAAACCATTCATATATTTATTGTACCATAAAGCTTTGATTTTTGCAATACAAAAAAAGACATGAGGGGCTCTTTATGAAAATAAAATTCAAGATAGGATTTTTTACTATTCTTTTGTTACTGACTACCGCAATAACGATGGGTAAATATTTTCCCGCTATGCTCTGCTCTGTTGCAATACACGAAATAGGTCATATATTCATGGCAAAGATCAGAAGGATAGATCTGCGTGAGCTAAGCGTTGGAATATTTGGCGCTTCCCTAACGACAGAGCATGCTCTTTTTTCATATTTTGACGAGGTGTTACTATGTCTTGGCGGTCCACTTTTTAATTATGCCTCAGCGCTAATTTGGATAACTCTTACAAAATGTCCTCCAAGCTCATTTTTTGTTGTTTCATCGTTAGGACTAGGAACACTAAATATGTTGCCAATTAAAGGATTTGACGGTGGTCGCATAGCAACAGCAATCCTCAGCTTTATCCTATCCATTGAAAAAGCCAATTCTATAATTAAATTCTTATCGTTTGTTTTTATCTTTTCATTATGGTGTTTTTCACTTTATCTGCTAATGAAAAAAGGCGCTTCAATGACTGTATTTGTTTTCTCTGTATCCATGTTTGTAAAAATTTTCATTCCCGATGTGTTATAATCAATGACTTTTGGAGATTTTAAGAGATTTTTAAAGTATAACAGAGAAAATCGGCGATTTTTGTTGAATAATTGCAGTTTAAACGGCTAAATTAATAATTTTGCCGAAATTTCAAAGAATTTTTAAAAAACTATTGCTTTTTAAACAATTATCTGCTACAATATTAAACGGAATTTTATTTGAGTAAAATTCCATGCTTAATTTTTATTCAAAGGAGTTTTTATGCGGAATGGAAAAAAAGCTAATAGAGCTGAAAAATATTTGCAAGTCCTTTGACGGAGAACGAGTACTTTCCAATGTTGATCTTTATATTCACGATCACGAATTTATAACACTGCTCGGCCCATCAGGATGCGGAAAAACTACAACGCTTAGAATAATAGGCGGCTTTGAAACGCCTGACGAAGGCGACCTTTATTTTGAGGGCGAAAGAATAAATGATGTTCCCTCGCATCGCAGAAATGTTAATACCGTATTTCAACGCTATGCGCTGTTTCCTCATTTGAATGTATATGACAATATAGCGTTCGGTCTTAGAATAAAAAAAGTCAAGGAAGCTGAAATATCGGAAAGAGTTTCGGAAATGCTTGCGCTTGTAAACCTCAAGGGCTTTGAAAAGCGTAATGTTTCCCTTTTGTCCGGCGGTCAGCAGCAGCGTGTTGCAATAGCGCGTGCTCTTATAAATCAGCCTGAGGTTCTGCTTTTAGATGAGCCCTTGGCTGCGCTTGACTTAAAGCTAAGAAAGGATATGCAGGTCGAACTAAAAAACATACAGACGAAGACAGGTATAACCTTTATTTATGTTACTCACGATCAAGAAGAAGCTTTATCCATGTCAGATACCGTTGTTGTTATGGCTGACGGAAAAATACAGCAAATCGGTACTCCGATAGATATATATAATGAACCCGTAAATGCCTTTGTGGCTGATTTTATTGGCGAATCGAATATACTTGACGGCGTTATGATAAAGGATTTTTGTGTAAAATTCGCTTCACACACATTCGATTGTCTTGACAAGGGCTTTTTACCAAATGAGCCTGTAGATGTAGTTGTAAGACCCGAGGATGTTGATGTCGTTCCCGTAGAAAAGGGTATGCTTTCGGGACTTGTTACATCTGTAACATTTAAGGGCGTACATTACGAAATAATCGTTGACATAGACGGCTTCAAATGGATGATCCAATCAACCGACTATGTTGCTCCAAATTCTATCATCGGGGTTTACATCGAGCCCGATGCCATTCACATTATGAAAAAGTCAGAGTATTCCAATATGTTTGGTGACTATTCTACATTTTCTGATGAAATGGAGCATCTTTCCGATGTTACGGAGGACGAGGAAGAATGACAGGTGTTCCTCCTAAAAGCAACAAGAGCCGCTCTCTTCTTCAAAGATATGCGGCTGCTCCACACATAGTGTGGTCGGTTTTGTTTATAATCGTTCCTCTCATATTTGTAGCATATTATGCCTTTACCGATGTATCAACAGGAGAATTTACATTTGCCAATATTGCAACATTTTTTACCAAGGACTATTTGCTCATATTCGGCAAATCGGTAAAGCTTGCAGTTATAGCAACTGTAATCTGTCTGCTGCTTGGATACCCTATTGCATATTTTATGACTACCTGCAAGCCAAAGACACAGCGCATACTCATGATATTGATAATGCTTCCCATGTGGATGAATTTTCTTATCAGAACATATGCCTTGATGACGCTTTTACAGGACACGGGAATTATCAATACATTCCTCAACAGTATGGGAATAGATACGATACATATTATAGGCACTGAGGGTGCTGTCGTAATAGGAATGGTATATGACTATCTTCCTTACATGATACTTCCCATATACTCCGTAATGTCCAAAATGGACAAAAGCTATGTTGAAGCTGCATCCGACCTTGGCTGTAACGGATTTGGAGTTTTGAGAAAGGTTATTTTTCCATTAAGCCTTTCGGGTGTAATTTCGGGAATTACCATGGTGTTTGTTCCTTCAATCAGCACATTCTATATTTCTCAAAAGCTCGGTGGGGTTGATACCTTGTTGATAGGTGATGTTATCGAACAGCATTATACGGCGGCAAACTATAATATGACCGCTTCCCTTTCTTTCGTTTTAATGATGATACTTATTGTCGGTCTTGCGATAGTAAATCACTATACCGACAGTGACGAGGGTGGAGGTATGCTGATATGAAAAGATTTTCAAAATTTTATATCGGGCTCATACTCTTTTTGCTGTTTGCACCGATTTTAGTAATGATATTCTTTTCCTTCAATGAGGGAAAAAGTACTGCTGTATTCACTGGTTTTTCTTTGCGATGGTATGTCGAGCTCTTTAAAAACGGTGAGATTTTGAATGCCTTAAAGAATTCTCTCATTCTTGCTGTATGCTCTTCCATAATTGCTACCGTTCTGGGAACAGCGGCAGCTTTAGGAATACATCACATGAAAAACAAATATGTTCGTCAGCCGCTTATGACTGTAACAAACATACCTATCATGAACCCAGAGATAATAACCGGTATTTCCATGATGTTTTTGTTTGTTTTCGTTGGTGGAATGCTGGGACTGACAACAAAGTTGAACTTTTGGACAATGCTCATAGCGCATGTTACTTTCAGCTTACCATATGTTATTCTGAATGTATTGCCCAAATTCAAGCAAATGCCAAAGGCTTTGCCCGAAGCGGCCATGGACCTTGGTTGTACTCCTCTTCAATCATTTTTCAAGGTTCAGTTGCCTGCAATAATGCCAGGTGTTGTCACAGGACTTATAATGTCGTTCACATTGTCCCTTGATGATTTTGTCATAAGCTATTTCACCTCAGGCACGGATTTTCAAACATTGCCCATACTCATTTACAGTATGACAAAAAAATCCGTCAAGCCGACCATATACGCGCTTTCGACTATTGTGTTCGTGCTTATACTTGTTCTACTGCTTATTTCCAACAGAGAAAGATCTACCTATGAGCGTCTTGAAGCAAAAAAAATAAAAGCGGAGAAAAAGAGAAAGGACGCAATCAAACAAGCAAAAAAGAGCAAGCAAGTCTCTGAAACAGATAAAATCAAAAAGGTCAGAACAAGCACAAATCGCGGTTTACCGTCGCACATAAAGAGCGCAATTGCGCTTGTGTGTGCTCTGGCAATTATAATAACATTTTGTGTTGTCCTGAGTGTCTTTTCAGAAAAAACTGTTGTTTTGAATGTATATAACTGGGGCGAATATATTTCAGATGGTTCTGAGGGTTCTCTTGATGTAAATACCGCATTTGAGGATTATTATTATCAAACATATGGAACTCGCGTAAAAGTAAATTATGTTACCTACACCTCAAACGAGGACTTATACGCAAAGCTCTCAACGGGCGCAGTAAGCTATGATATTATAGTTCCCTCGGACTATATGATAGCGCGACTTGCATCAGAAGGACTTTTGCAGAAATTGGATTTTGAAAACATTCCTAATTATGAGGAATGTATCACCGATGATTTTAGAGGACTTTATTACGATCCCAACAATGAATATTCCGTTCCCTACACATATGGAATGGTTGGTGTTATTTACGATGCAAATGTAGTAGATGAGGAAGACACGGGCGATTGGGATCTTTTATGGAATCCTAAATATTCCGGAAATATTCTTCAATTCAACAACGCTCGTGATGCTTTTGGAACTTCATTTTACAGGCTCGGACTTAATGTAAACACCACTGATAAGCAAGCTTGGAATAGCGGACTTGAAGAGCTTCAAAAGCAAAAGCCCTTGTTAAAGAAGCTAGTAATGGACGAAATCTTTAATATGATGGAATCCGGTGAAGCTTCAATAGCCTCTTATTATGCAGGTGACTATTTAACAATGGTCGATAATCAAGCCGCTAATGTTGATCTTCAATTCTATTATCCTGAAAATACAAACTTGTTCGTTGATGAAATGTGTATTCCCACTTGCGCACAAAACAAGGAGCTTGCAGAGGAATATATCAATTTTATGCTTTCCGAAGAGCCTGCAATTGCAAATGCGGAGTATATCTGCTACGCTTCACCTAATTCACTTGTATATAATAATGAAACATACAAAGAGGATATGGGAGAGGACGCGATTGAAGTTCTTTATCCTGAAAATTTTGATTTTTCCGAAAAATATGATTCTAACTGTTACAAGGATCTTGATACGGAAACAAAAGAATATCTGAACTCGCTCTGGGAAAAATTCAAAACAGGCGTGGCTACAGATGAGGAAGAACAAGAAGAACAGCCCATTTGGCCTGCCTTGATAGTTTTTGTGGCGGCAATAGTTGTTGTAACAGTTATGATAATAGTTATTCAAAAAAAGAAAATCAAAAGATCAAAAATATCATAATCACTGCTTAATGGCTGAAACTATATAAGCTTCAGCCATTATTTTTAAAAGTCAAATATTTACTGTTGATTTTTTTATAAAAATATGTTATAATTATCGTGTTAATAAATTTATCATAAGGAAGGAAATTGACAATGAAAAAAATTATTTGTAAAGTTGAATATGACACCGAAACCGCTGAGCTTATTGCAAAAAAATCCGTTGGAAATTTTGGCGATGCTGATGGTTACGAGGAATCTCTCTACAAGACTCCCGATGGAAAATTCTTCTTATATACAAACGGTGGTGCTGAATCCCCCTACACCAAGGAAGATATTAAGCGTATAAACAAGGTCAAGGCTGATGAATGGCTTGCTGCCAACGCTTGATAAAACAAAAAAAGAGCATGGAGCTTTCCATGCTCTTTTTAATATTTTGATTGCTTCGATTTTAAACAAATTGCATCAAAATCGTTATTAATAAATTATTACCAAAAATTTTTTA
>JAGCJD010000064.1 GCA_017648425.1 Clostridia bacterium
CATCGGGTTGCGGCTCGTTCATTGAAACCTTTGCTCGTTCAATGGGATATGAGATTGAAGAATTTGCAAAGAAAGGGTTTTTCAGCCCCGCTCCTGTTAATCTGGGAAGCCGCTGCACAGTATTTATGAATTCCTCCGTAAAGCAATCTCAAAGAGATGGCGCAACAGTCGAGGATATATCAGCAGGACTTTCCGTAAGCGTTGTCAAAAACGCCATTTACAAGGTAATACGCGCGGGAAGCCCCGACGAACTTGGGAAGCATATAGTAGTTCAGGGCGGAACATTTTATAATGATGCCGTTCTCAGAGCTTTTGAGGTAGAACTCGGCATAAATGTTATACGCCCCTCAATAGCAGGACTTATGGGAGCTTATGGCGCGGCTCTTAGCGCCACAAAGCTTGAACATTCAACTCTTATTACTCCCGAGGAGCTGTCCATTTTCGAGCACTCCTCAAAATCGACCATATGTAAGGGCTGTACCAACAACTGCCACCTTACGGTAAATACATTTGCAGGAAATAAAAAATTCATTTCGGGAAATCAATGTCAAAAAGGACTTGGAATAAGTGACGCGGATACAAATATTCCAAATCTACATGAGTTCAAAAGAAAGTATCTTACTTCTCTGCCCTCGACCTACGAAAAGAATTCAAGAGGTACGATAGGAATTCCCTTGGCACTTGGCACATACGAGCTTCTTCCTCTTTGGCATGGCATGTTTTCCTCACTCGGATTTAATGTCAAGATTTCAAAAATGTCAACAAAGCGCACATATGAAAAGGGACAGTTTTCCATTCCCTCCGATACTGCGTGCTACCCTGCAAAGCTTATGCACGGACATATAGAGGAGCTTGTGAGTGATGGAGTTGATGCGGTATTCTACCCGTGCCTCACATATAATGTGGACGAAAAGGATTCGGATAACCACTACAACTGCCCTGTCGTTGCTTATTATTCCGAGCTTTTGAACGGAAATATGGAATCCCTCTCCGATACGAAATTCCTTTTCCCATACCTTAATATAAATAGCCGTCGCGAGCTCTCCAAGGGACTTTTCTCTTATCTCGCTCCTTACTTTGGGGGAATTGCTATAAGAGAGATAAAGCGCGCTATCAAAAAGGGATTTACCGCATATGACACATTTATGTCAGCGGTAAAGCGTGAGGGAGAGCGCGCCGTTCAATGGGCAAGAGAAAACGGCAAACGGATAATGGTGCTGGCCGGCAGACCTTATCACATAGATTCGGAAATAGGACACGGAATAGATAAGCTTGCAAATTCACTCGGCTTTGCCGTTGTGAGCGAGGATAGCATATGTCATCTTGCAGACCATCAGAATGTGAATGTTCTAAATCAGTGGACATATCACTCCCGACTTTACAAGGCGGCGAGATTTGCCGCTCAAAACCCCGATGTTGAGCTCGTACAGCTTGTATCGTTCGGTTGCGGTGTAGATGCTATCACAACAGACGAGGTGCGTTCTATCCTTGAAAACAGCAACAAATTCTATACGCAGATAAAAATTGACGAAATCACCAATCTTGGAGCAGTAAAAATAAGGCTTCGCAGTCTTATTGGCGCTCTTGAACAGTAAGGAGGCGAAAAATGAGTACGGCATATGTTCCCTTTACAAAGGAAATGAAAAAAGATTATACCATACTTTTTCCCAATATGCTTCCCATGCATTTCGCTCTTATAAGCAAGGTGTTCAACAGCTACGGAATAAGGACCGAGGTCTTGCTTACACAAGGTCAGCATATCAAGGATACAGGACTTAAATATTGCCACAATGACACCTGCTATCCCGCAATTTTGGTAATAGGTCAGTTTTTAGATGCGCTTCAAAGCGGCAAATACGATCCCAACAAGACAGCGCTTATGATGTTTCAAACAGGAGGCGGTTGCCGCGCGTCAAACTATATAAACCTTATAAGAAAAGCCCTTGCAAAGGCAGGCTTTGCGCATGTACCCGTAATTTCATTCAGCTTTTCAGGACTTGAAAAGCACCCTGGCTTTAAGCTTACGCTTCCAATGGTGCATAGAATGATGTACGCAGTTCTTTACGGCGACCTTTTAATGCTTTTAAAAAATCAATGCGCTCCATATGAAATAAAAAAGGGAGAAAGCGAAAGACTTGCCTATGAGTGGACAGATAAGCTAGTTTCAGAAATGTCGGCGGGAGCATTGTCTTATAAAAAGGTAAAGCAAAACTACCGCAAAATAATAGAGGATTTCAAAAGCATTTCAAGAGAAGATTGCAAAAAAGTCAAGGTCGGCATAGTAGGTGAGATATTCGTAAAATACTCTCCGCTCGCTAACAACGATCTTGAAAAATTCCTCGTAAGCGAGGGCGCTGAGGTAAATGTTCCTGGACTTGTTGACTTTTGCCTCTATTGCGTAAAAAACAATCTTATGGATACCGAGCTTTACGGAATAAGCAAAAAGACATATCTGCTCTACAAAGTAGCCTATAAGCTACTTCTCAAAAAGCAGCAGGATATTATAGACATAGTCAAGGAATGCTCGGATTTTGAGTCTCCCACACCATTTGCTCACACAGTTACTTTGATTGAAGGATACATAGGTATTGGCGCAAAAATGGGAGAGGGCTGGCTGTTGACCGCCGAAATGCTGGAACTTTCCGAAAAAGGCGTGTCAAATATCGTGTGCGCTCAACCGTTCGGTTGCCTTCCCAATCACATATGTGGCAAGGGCATGATGAAGCCGATAAAGGAACTCAACCCTCATATCAATATTGTTGCAATAGACTATGATGCAGGCGCTACCGCAGTAAATCAGGAAAACAGAATAAAGCTCATGCTCGCAAACAGCACGGATCTTCAATCAGTATAAAAGACGCGAGGGATCTTAACGATCCCTCGCGTTTTTTATTATTTTCTTTTTCTGTATTCAAGGGGATTTGCACCATAGCGTTCCTTGAATATTTTTCTAAAAAAGCTTTCATTCTCATAGCCAATGCTTTCTATGATTTCCTCAACTGACATATCAGTCGTCAAAAGCTTGTCAGCAGCTATTTCACAACGCTTGCATTGCAAGAGCTTTGAAAAAGTAAGTCCCGTTACATTCTTGACAAGATTTCCCGTATATACCGAGGAATATCCCAAAATACTAGCAAGATCTGCAAGATTTGCATCCTTTATATTCTGCTGAACATAAGTATCAATGCGTTCAAGCAATATCTCGTTCTTTCCGTTATCCTTATTAGCTTTGATATATTTGAGTGTGCTCTTCACCTCAGCCATGTCAGGGATAGATGGAGCAGCACCGTTCCTTGATACAGCAATAGAAGATGCAGCGGAAGCAAGCTTAAGTATTTCCGCATAGCTGTTTCCGGCAGCAAGCTCCGCAACAAAATATCCTGTAAATGTGTCGCCCGCACCTGTTGTATCAACAACCTTTACATTAAATGAGGACTGATACAGCTCGTTGTCCTTGTCTATATACATACAGCCTTTTTTGCCCAAGGTTATAACAACTTTAAGCTCAGGAAATCTCTCTCTGAAAAAGGCAATGCTCTCCTCTGCCGTTTCACAAGATGATATCTCCTTAGCCTCACCTGTGTTCACTAATACATAAGAAATCATATTGAAATCTATCTCGGAAATTCTTTCGTTCATAGGAGAAGGATTAAATATAATGCACATATTCTTTTCATACGCGCGTTCAATTATGTATTTTACATTGCTTATCTCATTCTGCAAAATAATTATATCGCCCGCCTCAAAGCCTTCAAGCACAGTGTCGATATATTCTGTCGTGATCATCTCATTTGAGCCGGGATAAAGGAAAATAGAATTTTCACCCTCGCTGCTGACTTGAATTATCGCGTGTCCGTTCTTTGCATCAACAGACTTCAAATATGTGACATCAACTCCGTTGTCTTCCAAAAGCTGTTTGAGCATCTCGCCGTCTGTGCCTATGCAGCCCGCATGGTACACCTTAGCCCCCGCTCTCGCAACAGCAATAGATTGGTTAAGTCCTTTTCCGCCTGGAAAAATATTCAAGGTAGAAGTTCTCTCAGTCTCACCTGGATTTACTATGTGATCAATAGAATAAACAAAATCAATATTACAAGATCCGAAATTAAGTATTTTCATGTCATTTCCTCCTGACTAATGTGATTATAGTATAACACACAAATAGTCTCTTTACAAGGTCTGTTTTTATACAAAAACAGACCTATTAAATTCATTTTATAACAAAAACCCGCTTTTCAAACGAAAAGCGGGTTTTTGTTATGTAGCTTTTAATTACTTCTTAAGCGCTCCGATAAGGCCAATAACACCATCAATTGCCAAAAGCACGCCGACTATGAGGATAGCGATATCAACTCCGTTACCAAATGCGAGCAAAAGACCTACAACAACTGTAAGTATTGGGAATACCAGCTCAAGAGCATTCTTCTGGCTCTTTTTCAATACATCTATAAAAGCAACAATACCCTTGATAGCTATAAGAATACCGAGCACAAGAATAACTATAGCCGCAGCTATCCAGCCAAGTACGATTATTGCAATACCAATTACAAGGCTGACCGCACCGCTTGTCCAGTTTTTCTTGATAAGATCAAGCGCACCGGAAACTACGAATATGATACCCGCAATAGTCATAGCTAAGTTCAATGTTCCTGAGCGGAATATTGCGAGAAGCACACCGATAATGATGAAGAGCAGCGAAGAGAAAAGCTCTGAATTTGTTTTCTTTGCCATTGTTTTAACCCCTTTCATTTTTAAAATTAATATCCAAACCGCATTTTTCGATTAGATACAATTTATTTTATCATATTTTTCTCAAATATGCAATAAAAATCTAAAAATTCTATAAATTATAAAATCAACAATATTTAATAACGAAAACACCTTGACATTATAAATCACATATGATATAATATTCGGGTACGCATGTTCGAATACACTTTCGAAGTGTGGCTCAGTTTGGGGACGGTTGCGAGCGCCGCCGGGGGCGGTTTCAGCGAGCAATAAGGAGTGGCAGCGACTTGCCGATTGGCGAGTTGCATAGCAACGAAGTCAGAGGCTTAGTCGCAACAGGGAGAGCGCTGCGTTCGGGACGGTCCCGAACAACAAACTAAAGTAAAACAATTTAATAATCGAGGTGTGGCTCCGTTTGGTAGAGCGCTACGTTCGGGAACAAGTGGTCGTTCCCCCATCCCCGCTTCAAAAAAGCGAGGAAACGAGTGCTTTGCACCTTTACCCCATCGGTCAAAATGGGGTTTGACCACAATTTTGACCAGAATTGAAAATCTCATATTTTTACCATCGAGGTGTGGCTCAGCTTGGTAGAGCGCTACGTTCGGGACGTAGAAGTCGCAAGTTCGAATCTTGTCACCTCGACCATCAAAACAAAAAAGAGAGGCTTTGCCTCTCTTTTTTGTTTAGCTAGTGGGTACTCAAATTCAAGTTGGTTTGCAAAGCAACCGCTAGTTCGCACACAAGCAACGCGAGTATCTTCGCCAGAGGCGAATAC
>JAGCJD010000065.1 GCA_017648425.1 Clostridia bacterium
ATCCGAATGAGCCCGTCATATTATAGAAGTATGCAAAATCTGCAATTAGAACTGCGGAGCAAATAAAATCTACAAGACCGAGGAAAAAACTTTGCTTGAAATTTCTTTTAATTCCATAAAAGAAATCCGAGAACACAAATACGGCATCACCCCTGAAAAGCCCTCTTAAAACATAAGCTGATCCCACATTCAGCCAGCCCCAAGAAACAGCTAGTAAAACGAACATAACGATGATAATAATGTTAATAACGGGGCTGAATATAGGTATCTCCATTTGTATAAGGCTGAGGTCGAGCGCATTGTGTAATGCGGAGCTCTGCATTACCGAATTTATTCCATACATTGGCGCGTAAATAAGCTCGGTTGATGTTGGTGTTGTTTCTCCGACTGTGTACAGACACAACAGCACGACAAACGGTATTACCATAAGCAACATCAAGAGATTTAATTGGAGAAGTTGATTAAACTTTCTAAAAAAGAGTTTAAAGAAAAATCCAAGCGTTGGCTTTCTGTTTTCTTCTTCAAAAACTCCCTTGCCGTCACGGTTCATATCAAATAATTTGAATTTTTTCTTTTGAGTGCCTTCTGAATTTCTCAATTTTTATACTTCCTTTAATTTAAAATTTATAATATAAAAGCAAAAATACTGTATAGTCCGTTTGTTATCAAGATAAATCCGATAACCGTTGCTGTAAATACAAAAGCGGGGAGCAGATTGCTTTTGTTCAGCACAAGTCTGCCGTTTGATGTAAACCGCCTGAATGATAAGGCGTAAAATGCCATTTTGCAGGAATACACAAAAAATACAAAAAGTATAAGTGCGCGCAATATCCAAAAGCAAAGGGAAGTACCACCACCTACACTTGTAACGCTTAAAAGCGCTGCGTTTATTCCGTATCTGAACCCAAGAAAAACTAAAACTCCGTCTGTTACAAGATAATTTATAAATGTAAAAGAGGATACAAGTAATATGAATATGCAGGTAAGGTCAGCGAGGCATAATGAAAAATATTTTCCAATATATTCGGAAAAAGTCATTCCGCTTGAAAGTGATATTGAAAAGTGTTGAGTAATGCTCTCGGAGATGCCGTCAAGCATTTCCTTGCTCATTAGCTTTATAAACGATATGCCACCGATCACTGATGAGATCATCATTAAAGCAAATTGAAAGAGTATTTTCTTTTTCTCAATGTCGGCAATAAGCTTATGGTCGTATCTCAATTCAACCTCCAAATCATATATTAGTTAATTAATAATATGATTTGGCAGCCGATTATATTACTTTGTTTTGCCTAACTCGTCAGCGCGCTCGGTACATGCTGTCATAGCATTTGAAATGATTTTTTCGATATTCTCGTTATTAAGCACGCTCATCGCTCTCTCTGTTGTGCCGCCCTTTGATGCAACACGGGATATTAGATGCTCAGGAAGTTCGGGAGAGCTTTTCAGTAATGCCGCAGAGCCGATAAAAACATCGCAAATTGCGTCAAGAAGACCGTCCTGCTCAATGCCCTGAGCAACAGCGCCCTTGTAAATAGCGTCAATTAATTTAAACACATATGCGGGTGATGATGATGTTACACCTATGATTTTGTTCATTTCATTC
>JAGCJD010000066.1 GCA_017648425.1 Clostridia bacterium
AAGGGCTTATTTTTTAAGCTTAAAGTCTTTATTTTTTGCTTTTTCGAGCATGTTGAACGCTGGTCTTTCGGTAACAAGAGTAGGGCAAATAAGTCGTTGATTGATTTTTTTAGGAAAGTTATATTTATTATATAATATATATAATGAAAGAACTTGATAAAAAATGCGATAAACGAACAATATAATGACGGTTTAAAAACTCAAAAACGGTGAAAAAGTTTGTAAATAGGGTGATATGTTTTGTGACTTTCTTTGGACAACATGGTATAATGTAAGCGTATAGATAGTCGAAATCAATAAACAATGTACAAAAAAACAGAGGTTGCTGTGGTAAAAATAAGCCATGTAAAGGATTATAAAAAGGAAAAAGATTTACACCATTCGCATTCGGAGCTAGAAATAAATATATTTTTGAGTGGTGGCGGAATTTACTGGGTAAATGGAACGGAATACCCCGTGCTTGCGGGTGATGTGTTTATGCTGTTCGGAAATATGTTCCATGCGCTTTTTATAAAGGAACAACAAAATATCGACCTTATAAAAATAATATTCTCGCTTGACGATATATCCTTGTCTGGAACGGATCATGTTTACGAGGAGCTTCTCAAAGCGTTTTATTCGGATTCCGAAAAGATAAATGTGCGTATTCCTGCTAATTCAAAATATTCGCAGGCGATAACGCGTACCGCAGAGCAAATGCTCACTGACAGAAGGAGCGAATCTGTTTGTGACGGAGAAAAATATCTCCTACTCTACATTTTGAATACAATAAAGAACTATCACCTTTTTGAAAGTAGGAACACGAACGAGAGCTTTAATGTAAATGTGTATAACAGAGTAAGAAACGCAATGGATTATTTTGACGAGCACTATATGAGCAATATATCCATTGACGAGGTTGCAAAAACCGAGTACTTTTCTACCAATAGATTTATAGATGCTTTTAAGAAATATACGGGCTTTACGCCTAAGAAATATCTTATAATGAAGCGAATAACAAAAGCATCATCACTGTTGAACAAGAATGAAATGAGCATAACTGAAATTGCTTATCATGTAGGGTTTAACAGTACAGCGGCGTTCAATAAAGCATTTCTCGGGGTAATGGGAATGACGCCCACGCAATACAAGAAGCAGACTGCTGTGCTGCAGTAAAAAAAGGAGTTTATACAATGAAGACCTATTACACAAAAGAAAACTTAACGCCTGATGTTAATTGCTCTTTAAAGCCCCCCGTGATACTTGAAAGAACGGGAGAGGACAATAGAGATTATTCAAGACATTACAGACGCTGGCAGAGCGCACCATGTGTTGTGTGTACACCCAAGGGCAGACTTATCTGCACATTCAGCGGAGATAACTCCACTGACGCGTGGGAGTGCCCCAACAACTACAATCAGATCTCTTACAGCGACAACGGCAAGGATTGGCATTACGAGGAGTTCGTAATTGACCACGAGGATTCCGTAAGAATGCACGAGCCGATACTTTGGTTTGATCCCAACGGACGCCTTTGGCACTTTTGGAGTCAGTCCTATGAATGGTGGGACGGACGCGGAGGCGTTTGGGGAATGTACACCGATGATCCCGATGCGGAAAAGATAGTATGGAGTGAGCCTAAGCGTCTTTGCGATGGAGTTATGGCAACGCCTCCCATAGCATATTCTGCTACAAAGTGGCTCTATCCCGTGTCAATATGGAAATATTATAAGGATGAGCGTCCCAGCCGTATAGCTGAGCTCGAAAAATCCAATGTTTATGTATCCGAGGATGGTGGTAAAACACTTACATACCTCAGCTCTGTATATGAGCCTGATACGACATTTGATGAGAACACACTTGCAAAAAGACCTGACGGAAGTCTTTTGATGACCATGAGATGCTTGCACAAGATATCTTATTCCGAGTCCTTTGACGAGGGTAAGACATGGACAGAGCCTCAAAAGCTTATGGATCACGCATCTGCAAGAGCATATCTTGCAACGCTTCCCTCAGGAAATCTCGTGCTCGTTACCAACGACCACTTTGCATACCGCCGCGATATGACGGCATTCCTCTCCGAGGACGGCGGAAAAACATGGAAGTATAAGCTTTTGCTTGATCCAAGACAGGAAACTTCTTATCCCGCAGGGCATGTTCTTGCTGACGGGAAAATATATGTTGCATATGATTATAACAGAACGACAAACAGAGAAGTCGTATGGGCTTGCTTTACCGAGGATGATATAAGAAACGGTAACAAGGATATAGCAAAGGGTTGCGTATCTAAGGCAGGAAGCAAGCTTGACGATTCGAAGTTTGCAAGATATTAATTAAGGAGAACAGCTTATGAAGAAAATTCTGAGCTTACTGCTTCTCGTAGTACTGCTTCTCGGCGTGCTTTGCCCGACACTTGTGTCTTGTGAAGAGGAAGAGGAAACCACGGTCAGCACCGTGGAGGTTGAGGGCGAGTATAATGGACTTGAGGCAAGGGATTTCGGTGGCAGAAAGATTACATTTCTTACATATTACGAACCCTATAACGAGGCGATCAATACAATGAACGAAGTAGTTGGCGAAGTAGAGGGCGACCCTGTTCAGAGAGCGGTATATGAAAGAAATGTGATAATGCAGGATAAATACAATATCACATTCGATTATATCAGCACAAGAAGTAATACGGCGCCTATCGGCGAGGTTGAAAACTACTACATGGCGCAGACGGGCGAGATCGATTATATTCTTGCCGGAACAATGGCGAACTTTATCTGCGGAATTCGTGGATACACAGTATCCGTAAACAACATTCCTCATGTTCAGCTTGACAAGGAGTGGTGGTACGACGATTTTCTTACCGAGACCACGATAGCGGGAAAGAACTTCTTCCTCATGGGAGATTTTGCTTATACCTCATGGTCGAACTCAATGGCGACCATAATCAATGAGGATCTTGCAAGAGCTCAACAAATATCTCCCGAGGAGATATACGATCTTATAAGAGATGGCAAGTGGACATTTGAAAAGTTCGTTGGCTACACCTCATCTGTTCACGAGGATGTAGACGGTATGAGTGAGGGCGGAAGCGAGGTTACAGGTGGAGATATCTTTGGATTTTACGGAAGCGGTCCTACCATTGATGCACTCTTGGCTGCCTCTAACATCACATTTTTAAAGGAACAGAATGACGGATCTCTCAAATTTGGTTTAGATCCTAAGTTTATTCCATTCTATGATGAGGTCTGGGAGCTTTTACACGCTAAAACGAGTCTGTTTATAGATGCTACCGAGTGGGTGAATAGAACCGATATAACTCACTCATTCAACGACGGCAGATCGGTATTCACCATAACGAGTATGCCGTACAGAGATTCCGTGCTCAGAGATGTTGAGTTTAAGTATCTCTATCTCCCACTTCCCAAGTGGACGGAGTCGCAGGATAAATATTATTCATGGTGTCACCAGTATAACTGCTCAAGCGTCACTATGATGCGGGGAAGCGACCTTGACACGCTGGGATATATAATTGAGGACTTTACCTTTTACTCAATGAAGACGGTTCGTCCCGGATACTATGATACTCTTGTTGAGGGTATGATAGCAACAAACGAAACCTTTATTGAAATGCTCGACTATATAGTAGGTATCTACTCAATAGATAGAGCATCATTGTTCGCAACTGATGGAGTCACGCTTCTTGCAGGAAAATCAGGAGATATCCGAGCTGCACTTCAAAATGAAAGAAAGCCCGGTTATACATCTGCAATAAAGCAGATGAGCCAGTGGCAGACAAGAGTTGACGATGCGGTTGAAAAGGTAAACTCGCAACAGTGAATTTATTTAAATTACATAAATAAATCA
>JAGCJD010000001.1 GCA_017648425.1 Clostridia bacterium
AAGCATAAAAAAGAAAGGAAGGACATATAATGAACGATCCTTACAAGGTATTGGGCGTATCTCCCGATGCTTCCGATGATGAAATAAAAAAAGCGTACAGACAGCTTGCGCGTAAATATCACCCCGATAAATACCGCGACAGCGACCTTGCAGACCTCGCAAGTGAAAAAATGAAGGAGGTCAATGCCGCTTACGAGGAGATAAAGAGAATTCGTGAAACGGGTAACCATTCCGGCAAGAGTAAAAAGGGCGGAAAGGGTTATAATTATTCGGGCAACGAATCATACTCGGGCAACCCTCAATACTCAGAAATAAGAAGAATGATAAATACGGGCAATCCCGGCAGAGCAGAGCAACTGCTGTATTCTATTCCCGAGAGCGACAGAAACGCAGAATGGAATTTCCTTATGGGCTGTGTTATGTCAAGACGCGGAAACTATATGGACGCGCAGAGATATTTTGACATGGCTTGCGCTATGGACCCATACAATAACGAATACAGAGCGGCTCAGAACGAGCTTCGTAACCGCGCTAACGGATACGGCGGTGGATACAGAACTCAGAATACGGGCGGAGGCTGTTCGGCTTGCGATATGTGTTCGGGACTTCTTTGCGCTGACTGCTGTTGTGAGTGCATGGGTGGCGACTGTATCTCCTGTTGCTGATATTGTTGCTTGTGAGAAAGGAAGGGAACGGATATAAAACGGACTAATAACGACAGCCGAAGCAAAACCAAGCAGCTTACCGTGTGCGCAATGCTTGCGGCACTCGGAGTTGTGCTTTTGTGTCTTGGCTCTTTTATTGAGGTAGTTGATATTTCAATGGCGGTTGTAGCCTCGCTGTTTTGCGTGTTTGCCGTTATTGAATACGGAAAGAGCGCTCCGTGGCTTGTGTTCGGTGTTACGGCAGTTATCTCTCTTGTTATCATACCGCTAAACTCACCCGCGATAATGTATACGCTTTTCTTTGGATATTATCCGATATTAAAGGAAAAATTTGAAAAGCTCAGAGCAGTCACCTCATGGGTGTTAAAGGAGCTCGTGTTCAATGTAGCTCTTGCTCTTATGCTGGTAAGCCTTAAACTCATTATATTTCCGACATTGGATATTCCGTTTGTGCTTTATTTGTTAGTCGTGTTAGTGTGCGAGGTCGTATTTGTTATCTATGATTTTGCGTTGACAAGGCTGATATCGCTGTATGTTTACAGATTGAGAAAGAGATTTAGAATTAAATAGAATTAAACGAATAAAACGGCGGTTCGATATAACCGCCGTTTTGTGTTTTTAGCATGAAAAGCGGGGCGTTATACCAGACCCATTTTTGAAGTTTTTCGGCATACCATTTTTGAAAAAGGTGTGAAAAAAGGACACGCTATTTAGCGTGTCCTTGATTTCTTATTTTAAATATTAGCCAACTCCGTTGCCTGAGTTTCCACTCAAACCGAACAGCTCGCGAGCTGCGCTTCCAACGGAAAGGTAATACTCAACAGCAGCACCTGCGCCTTCACCGTCTGCATCGTAAGATACTATGAACCAAGTCTTATCTGCATTTTCGCCTATCTTGGTAAGAGTTGCCACAGTGTCTGTTCCCTTGAATACAGGACCGTAAGAATCCTCAGCTATTACGGGGTATTTACGAAGAACCACCTGTGAATCCTTTTTAGCCTCAACTACATTCAGCTTTTCGGGATTTTCAAGTCTTGTAAATGTTGCCTCATTTGCGTTAGCAGTAACGAAATCTCTTGAAACATAAGCTGTAACATTGTTATATGTTATCTTGTACCAATCGTCATTTCTCTCAACAGCGTCAACCTTGTCACCGATATTGAGCTTACCCAAGCTGTCGCTTGATGTTGAATTGGAGCTACGAACATTAAGTCCGTTTGCCATGCAGTATATCGGATACGCCGCAG
>JAGCJD010000067.1 GCA_017648425.1 Clostridia bacterium
GTTCAACGACTACAAAGAGCCCTTGTTCCATATTCATATAAATGCGGACTACCCGCTGAATTTCAAGGGAATACTTTACTTTCCCAAGCTTGCAAATGATTATGAGATGATAGAGGGGCAGGTAAAGCTCTATTACAATCAGGTATATGTTGCTGACAATATAAAGGAGGTAATTCCCGAATATCTGCTCATGCTCAAAGGTGTGCTTGATTGTCCCGAGCTTCCGCTCAATGTATCAAGAAGCTACTTGCAGACCAATACCTATGTTTCCAAAGTGTCCGCGCATATAGTAAAAAAGGTTGCGGATAAGCTCACCTCGCTATGCAATACCGAGCGCGAGGAATATGAAAAGATTTGGGCGGATATAAGTCCGTTTGTAAAATACGCCTGCATGAGAGATAAAAAGTTTTATGACAGGACAAGGAACGCTATTCTGCTTACTCTTACGGACGGAACTACCAGAACTATTGACGAGTATGCGGAGATAGCAAAGGAAAAGCACGAGAATACTGTTTACTATGCGACTGACAAGGCGCTTCAAGCTCAATATATATCAATGTTTGCAGCCGAGGGCATTGAGGTGGCTTTATTTGACCACGCTATTGACACGCAGTTTGCTGCTGTGCTTGAACAGTACAGAGAGGGAATAAAGTTCGTGCGTGTTGATGCAGAGCTTGTAGATGCGCTCAAAGGCGATGGAGAAATAGGTGAGAGCGAGGCTCTCAAACAGGTGTTTGCGGACATTCTTCCCGAAAAGGTAACGCTTAAATTTGACCGTCTTAAAGACCAAAGCGTGCCCGCGGTGCTCAGCGTTTCGGAGCAATCCAGACGCATGGAGGAAATGATGAAGATGTACGGCATGGCTGACACTGAGGGAATGACCGAGAGCAGTCTTGTGCTTAATACCGCATCACCGCTTATAAGTAAGCTTGAGGCGCAGGCGCAGAGCGAGCCCGAACTTGCAAGACAGAGCGCATCGTATCTCTATAAGCTTTCGTTGCTTTCGCAAAAAAAGCTTACAGCAGATGAGATGCAAAGCTTTATGAAGGATAGCTTTGATATTCTTATGAGACTGTAAAAATAAAAAACGAAAGGGAAATTATATGGAAAAGATAATCTACACCCCCAAGGGAGTATGTTCAAGACAAATGGAGATAGGTATTGAGGACGACACGATAGTTGCCGTTAAGATAGCAGGTGGCTGCGCGGGGAACACACAGGGTGTTTCAAGGCTTCTCGAGGGAATGAAGATAGACGATGCGATAGCAAAGCTTGAGGGAATACGCTGTGGCTTTAAGTCCACCTCGTGTCCCGATCAGATAGCAAACGCGTTAAAGGAATACAAGGCGAAATAAATTGCCGATCGGGCGATTTGACGAAATAGATCAAACAGGTATATGTAAAATAACTATTTTTTTACTAAAATATCTCAAAAATAGTGCATTGTTACAAAATTGATAAAATTTCGTCAAACCTCTTGTATATTTACAAAAAATGAGTTACAATATATAATTGATAAACGCTGTTTTGAAAGAAACGGTAAAATATTTTTTAATTGGAGGATTTTTATCATGTCAGTTAAAGTTGCTATTAACGGCTTTGGCCGTATCGGACGTCTTGCATTCAGACAGATGTTCGGCGCAGAGGGATACGAGGTAGTTGCAATCAACGACCTTACCGCTCCCAAGATGCTCGCTCACCTTCTCAAGTACGATACCGCTCAGGGTAAGTACGCTCTCGCAGATACTGTTGAGGCAGGCGAGGACAGCATTACAGTTGATGGAAAGACCATCAAGATCTATTCCGAAAAGGACGCTGCTAACTGCCCTTGGGGTGAGCTTGGCGTTGACGTTGTTCTCGAGTGCACAGGTTTCTACTGCTCAACCGAGAAGTCAATGGCTCACATCAATGCAGGCGCTAAGAAGGTAGTTATTTCCGCTCCCGCAGGAAAGGATCTTAAAACTATTGTTTACAGCGTAAACGAGAAGACACTTACCGCAGATGACAAGATCATTTCTGCTGCTTCTTGTACAACAAACTGCTTGGCTCCTATGGCTAAGGCGCTCAATGA
>JAGCJD010000068.1 GCA_017648425.1 Clostridia bacterium
CTTAGCGCCTTCAATGATAAAAGCGTGTGAAAGCTTGTTTGCAAGTATGTCGCGACACAGCTTTTCGCAAGTGCCGTTATTTCCCACGATCCTGCTCATATATTCTCTCACAAGCTCATCTCCCGTCACATAAAAATACTTATGATAATTATATCAAAAAAAAATCCCCATGTCAAGTAATTTCGGGAAACATACCGCCTTTTTGTGAATATACTGATAATGCGCGCAGCGACAGAAAAAAGCAAGAAAGGAAAGGTAGATATTAATAAAATGAATACAGTTATGCAAAACGGAGCCTCGAACGCTTCCATAATAGAACTTTGCAGAGGGAGAACGGCATTTGCCTATGCCTCTGTTTCGGGAGAAACAAATTCGATAGAGGGAACAGCAAGCTTTTATTACACTCCGCTTGGAATGCTCGTTCATTCCTGCGTGTGCGGTCTTGAAGCCGAGGACGGAGTATATTCGCTTGAAATAAGGACAAAAAGCGGTGGCACGGTCACGCTTCCCCCACTTTACGCTAGGAACGGAAACGCCTGGGGCACGGCTCTTACCGCCAAAACCTCAATACTTGATGTTTTGGGCGGAAGACTTGTGATAAGGCAAAAGAATAAGACACTTGCCGATTGCGGAATACGCCCACCCATGATAATGGATACGAGTATTCCCAAGGCGGAATAGCGATCCTTCTTGCAATCGGCTATTTAAAAATTCTTGACATTTGCGCCGTTTTGCTTTATAATATCTAATATAAAACGCAAAATGGAGAAAAACAAAAAATGAAATTGAGAATGGTCGCTACCTGTCTTTTCGGACTTGAAAAGCTACTTGGCGAGGAGATAGATAAAATCGGCGGACAGCGTGTTGAAACCATTGACGGACGCATAACCTTTGACGGAGATGAAACTGTGCTTGCAAGAGCAAACATAACTCTCAGATGCGCGGAGCGCGTGTTCATTTGGCTCGGTAGCTTTCCCGTATACTCGTTTGACGAGCTTTTTGAGGGAACAAAGGCGCTTCCATGGGAAAGATTTATAGATAAGCAGGACGCCTTTCCGGTAAAGGGACACGCTATTCGTTCGCGTCTTTACTCTGTCCCCGACTGTCAGAGCATTGTAAAAAAGGCGGTCGTTGACAGACTTTCGGGGAAATACGGAATGAGGATATTTCCCGAAACGGGCGTAAAATATCAGATAGAATTTTTTATATTCAAAGATGTTGCCACACTTATGATAGACACCTCGGGAGCGCCGCTACATAAAAGAGGATACCGCCCCGTATCGGGAGAAGCGCCGCTGAGAGAAACCTTAGCAAGCGCTATTGCGAGTATTGCGCGACCGAGAGAGGATGTGCTTTTCTGGGATCCATTCTGTGGCTCGGGAACGATAGCCATTGAAGCAGCGATGATAGCTATGAACATTTCTCCCTCGGTAAACAGAAGCTTTGCGGCGGAGGATTTTCCTGCGATACCGAGCTCTGTATGGCAGAGCGAGAGGGAAAGAGCAAATGACCTTGTTATAAAAGACAGCAAATTTGAGGCATATGGCTCGGATATAGATAGAGAAGTGCTTAAAAAGGCAGAGGAGAACGCCCGCCGCGCGGGAGTGGAGCTACATATCAAGCTCTTTTGCGCCGATGCAAGAAAAATAGTCAAGCCCGATGGTAGAAAGGGAACGATAGCGTGCAATCCACCATACGGCGAGAGACTTATGACGCTCAGCGAGGCAGAGGCTCTTTACAGAGATATGGGAAGAGCCTTTGAGCGACTTTCCCCGTGGCAGATATATGTTCTGACCTCGGACGAGAGCTTTGAGAGGCTTTACGGCAGACGCGCGGACAAGGTGCGAAAGCTTTATAACGGCATGATACCGTGCAGGCTGTATCAGTACTTCAAGCCTCAGGAAAGCAGACCGCAGGGCTTTAAAAAGCGCTGAAAAGCCTTAAAAATCTTTTTGGCTGTAAGGCGCATCGCCAAAGCCATTCAAGGCCGCATTTACGAAAAACGGCAGGAGCTCGCTTTACCTTACCTGCCCATACATCAAGGCTTCCGCCCAGCCCCATAAGTATTTTTACATGGGGAAGGGCGGATTTGTTTTGCATTATCCATTTTTCCTGCGCTGGAAAGCCGAAGCAGACGAGCAGTATATCGGGAGAGCATTGATTTATCTTTCGAATGAGCGCCTTGTTTTCCCATGAGCTTTCCGATTTGTCAAAGTAGCCGTGATGTGTGCCACATACGCAAAGTCGGGGGAGCGCGAAGCACAGTCTGCGCTTTGCCTCCTCGGCAACACCCCGCTCAGCGCCTAAAAGAAAGACCGAAAGTCCCTTGCGTTCGGCAACACGCAAAAGCTCGTAAGCCGTGTCAATTCCCGTAACACGCCTTATGGACTTGCCGCTGCGTATCTTGTAAGCAAGGCATAAGCCTATGCCATCAGGCAACAGAATATCGGCGCGATTTATCAACTTAACTAGTTCGTTATTCCGCCTGAGCTGTCCGAAAATACTCAAATTCGGTGTAAATACTACCATCTGCCGTCCGTCTTTTGCTCGTCGGTAAAGTCGGAGAGCAACGGCTTTTTCATCTGTTTGTATGAATTTTAGTGGATAGATAGGATATTGCTTCATAATATAACTCCTTTTGGATTATTTTTTTCGTTTTTATAAAAAATATCCTTGTTTTCCTTGACTTTTTTTGAAATATGCTTTATAATAGTATAGATAACTATAAATATACATACGAGATGTCGAAAGGATATAAAAATGGCAAACGACAAGAAAATGGTAGAGCAGATTACATCTATGGATGTTGATTTTGCTCAGTGGTACACAGATGTAGTAAAAAAAGCAGAGCTCGTTGACTATTCGGGCGTAAAGGGTTGTATGATAATCCGCCCTTACGGATACGCGATATGGGAGAATATTCAGCACGACCTCGATGCAAGATTTAAAAGGCTTGGACATGAGAATGTATATATGCCCATGTTTATTCCCGAAAGCCTTTTGCAAAAGGAAAAGGAGCATGTTGAGGGCTTTGCCCCCGAATGCGCAATAGTTACCATAGGCGGACAGAATAGACTTACTGAGCGTCTTATCGTTCGTCCTACCTCGGAAACGCTTTTCTGCGAGCATTACAAAAATATAATCCACTCATACCGTGACCTGCCAAAGCTTTATAACCAGTGGTGTAATGTTGTAAGATGGGAGAAAACGACAAGACCGTTTTTGCGTACATCTGAATTCCTCTGGCAGGAGGGACATACAATGCACGAGGACGAGCAGGGAGCAAGAGAGGAAACTCTCCGTATGCTTAAATGCTATGAGGACTTTTATCGCGAGACCTTGGCAATTCCCGCAGTTACGGGACGCAAGACCGAAAAGGAAAAGTTTGCGGGAGCTATGGAAACCTATACCATTGAGCCTATGATGCACAACGGCGTTGCGCTTCAAGGCGGAACATCGCACTATTTCGGCGATGGATTTGCAAGAGCGTTTGATATAACCTATACGGACA
>JAGCJD010000069.1 GCA_017648425.1 Clostridia bacterium
ATCAGATAAAAACCGTCGATGCCCTAATCCGTCCAAGAATTCTTGTGCGTGCTTGGTATCGCGGTTTTTACTGTTTTTAATGAAACTTTAATTTTTTCGCCGCAAGGCGAGCGATCACAATGAAAACAAACTCAACGGAAGCAAATAAGACAAAGGCAGACAAAAACAACAGTCAGGTAATGGGAAAATTCGTTACTGTTTTGTGCCGCGTGCGGCAGAATGGAGAGATAATATGAAATTTCCTGCAATCAAGGAGCATCATCTTTATAATAAGGCGTATAGGTCGGGGAAACACTTTTTCGGCAGATATATCTGTGTCTATGTCTTAAAGGATCTCCACGCAAAAAAGCTTCAGCGTGAGCATCCGAAGAAGGAGATCGTGAACAGACTTGGTCTGTCGGTGTCCAAAAAGGTGGGCGGAGCAGTTAAGCGAAACCGCGCCAAGAGGATAATCAGAGCCGCCTACGGAGAGATGAAGAATGACCTTAGAAAAGGCTTTTTGCTTGTTATCAGTGCAAAGCCCGAGATAGAGGGAAGATCAAGCGCGGATATTGCGCGCGAGCTCAGATATGCGATGAAAAAGCTTGATATGTTCGCCAAAAACGACGCATCGGGAGAGAATCAGCCCCGATGAAATATATATGTATCGCACTGATACGCTTTTACCGTAAATTTTTGTCCCCGCTAAAACGCAGCCCTTGCTGTAGGTTCACACCTACATGCTCTGCCTATGGCCTTGAGGCCTTTCAGAAACGAGGCTTTTTCGTAGGACTTATATTGACAGTTTACCGTATATTACGGTGTAATCCGTTCTGCGCAGGAGGGTATGACCCCGTGCCGCTGACGGGACTACGAAATCAAAAGGGTAAGCAAGACACTGTTTGCGAATATGACGACGGTTCTGTGGGAAAGGATAAATTTGTATTTAATTACGACCTGACCTTAGAGGACTGTGACAAGAAGTCCACAAAAAACAAGAAACAACGAGAGGACTAATTTAGAAAATGAATAAGAAAACAAGAACACTTTTGTCAAGAATAGCATTGCTTGTGGCAATCGTGGTAGTTATGGCGTGCGTGCTTTCGAGCTGTGGAAGCAACACCGTTATTGATACCAAGACTACGGCAGAGGAGTGGGCACAGAAGGAAGTAAATATCGCGCCTGAAAAGAACTGGCTTGGATATATCCTTTCCTGGATCGGTATTTTCCTTGGTTGGATAACCAAGATCATGCCTGCAAACAGCTATATCCTCACTCTCTTTATCTTTGCTATTATTATGGAGATCGTGCTTATACCCTTCTCTGTAAAGCAGCACAAGAACTCGATAAGACAGGCAAAGCTTAAGCCCTATGAGATGGCTATCCGCAAGAAGTATGCAGGCAGAAATGACCAGGCTACTCAGCAGAAGGTAACCGCTGAGATTCAGGAGCTTTATCAGAAGGAAAACTTCAACCCCATGTCGGGTTGCCTTCCCCTCCTCATTCAGCTCCCCATCCTTATCGTGCTTTACTGGATAGTTGTTGACCCAATCCAGTACGTGCTCGGAGGATCGAGCGAGCTTACAAGCGTACTTCACTCTTACATCACTTCAAGCGTAGAGCAGGGCGGTCTTGGACTTGCACTTAAGTCTGCTAACGGCTCTATCGAGGTGCTCAGCCGCGTAAAGGAGCTTGGCATAGAGGCATTTGAGGGTATAAAGACCTACTGCCTTAACGGCGAAGCAGTATTTGCAGAGGTTGAGAAGATCGCAAGCGCAGACCTTAACTTTAATATCGGCGCGCTTAATTTCGGTGTAACTCCCGCGTTTGATTTTTCAAGCGTTAACGCTTGGTTGCTCCTTATCCCCGTGATTACTTTCGTAGTTTATTTCTTTAGTATGAGAATAAACAGAAAGCTTCAGTTCCAGCCTACACAGAGCGCAGACGATCGTCAGCAGGCTTACTCCAACAATATGATGGATTTCACCATGCCTCTTATGAGCGTATGGATGACATTTATTATGCCCGCGGCAGTAGGCGTATACTGGATTTTCAAGAGCATTGTCGGCGTTGGTTAGCAGTTCGTTATGTCAAAGGTTATGCCTATGCCTAAGTTTACAGAAGAAGACTACAAGGCGGCTGAAAAGGAAATGCTTGGCAAGCAGCCTAAGAAGATCGTAAAATCCGAGAATGCAGGTAAGGTTCGCTCGCTTCATCATATCGATGACGAGGACTACGACGAGAAAGGCAATTACAGCCCCAAGGCTGTTGAAGAAAAGCCCGTCGAGGAAAAGAAGGCAGAGAAGCTTCAGGAAAACAGCATGACCGAGGGCGCGACGCTTAAGGATGAATCCGACAAGAAGAATTAATCATCAATAG
>JAGCJD010000070.1 GCA_017648425.1 Clostridia bacterium
AAAAATATTACAAAACAAAGATTAATTTATTAATATATTATAGAGAATAAGTAAAAATCAAAACAAATAATATTTTTTAAAAAAATGCAAAAAAGGTGTTGACAAACGGCTATGTAACATGGTATAATATACTGCCGCATAAATTGGGGGCTTTTTAAGTTTGCCGTATTTAACTATACGACAGCGCCTTCATTAGCGAGTCTATAAGAAAGAGAGGTGCTTTTCGTGTACGCAGTAATCGAAACAGGCGGAAAGCAGTACAAGGTTAACGAGGGCGACATAATCTTTGTTGAAAAGCTCGATGTTAACGAGGGTGACACAGTTACATTTGACCGTGTCAAGGCAATTTCCACGGGAGAGGATTTCAAGGTCGGAGCTCCCACAGTTGACGGTGCAACCGTTACAGCAAACGTCATTTCCAACGGAAAAGGCAAAAAGATTTATGTAATGAAGTATAAGTCTAAGAAGAACGAGAAGAAGAAGATCGGTCACAGACAGCCTTACACCAAGGTACAGATCGTATCTATTCAGGGCTGATAAAGGGCTCGGAAAATGACAAAAATCGTTTTTTTCAGAAGCGGAGGAAGCTTCTACGGCTTTGAGGAGCAAGGGCATTCGGGATATGCAGACGCGGGAGAGGATGTTCTCTGCGCAGCAATATCGGCAATGACAATGCTCGTTATCAACACGATAGAGGTAGCGTACGCGTCAGATGTGGAATACACAATAGACGAGGGAGCGACTAATATCCGTGTGCGTTCAAAGGCGGCGCTGCCTGAATTTGAAGAGGACGACCGCAAGAGATATGCGGTGTCGGGACTTTTCTTGTCGTACTACTACCAGCTCAACGAGCTTGTTGAGGAGTATTACGATAATTTAAAGGTAGATGTCAAGGATGTGGACTATATCTGACTTTTGAGACGAAACAAAACTACATCAATCAATTAATTACGGAGGAATGAAAAATGGTAAGAATTAGTTTGCAGTTCTTTGCTCATAAAAAGGGTGTCGGTTCTACAAAGAACGGTCGTGACAGCGAATCTAAGCGTCTTGGCGTTAAGAAGGCTGACGGACAGGCAGTTTTGGCTGGTAACATTATCGTAAGACAGAGAGGTACAGCCATTCATCCTGGTAACAATGTAGGAATCGGTAAGGACGACACACTCTTCGCGCTTATTAACGGAAGAGTTAAGTTCGAGCAGAAGACAAAGGACAAAAAGCAGGTTAGCGTTTACGCTGACTAATTAACTAACAATTAATTAAGCCTACTGCAAATGCAGTAGGCTTTTGCTTTTGTATTAAAGCTTTACGGACGCTGTGCCGTCTTCATTATAGCTTATTCTGTCACCGCTTGTATTAAGCGAGTCCATGAATGCAAGAAATTCATTCTTAGAAGAGAACAGTGGAGTATATTCCTCTATTATCTTGTAAGCTCGTTCGGCGTTGTCTTTAAGAAGCATACAAAGCATACAGAGCTGCCACCTAGCGCTATTGACACACGCCGCATCTACATCTGCTATGTGATAATCATTTCCGTGTGATTTACCCGTAGAG
>JAGCJD010000071.1 GCA_017648425.1 Clostridia bacterium
CCATCGTATTCCGCGGCATTCCATATTGGATAGGACTTGTGGTGATCCCCGCGGTTCTTCTCGTCATGGACAGAAAGGCACTTGCCGCTGTCGATTATCCGCTCCTCTTAACATTCGTGTTTTTCTTTATATTTGCTGGAAACATGGCAAGAATAGAAGCCGTAAGAGCGCTCTTTTCATTCCTTTTGGATAAAAGCACTTTGCTGTTTGGCGTGCTTTCCTGCCAAATCATAAGTAATGTACCCTCGGCAATACTGCTGTCCCGCTTCACCGAAAACTATCGAGAGCTTTTGGTGGCGGTAAATATTGGCGGAGCAGGAACGCTCATAGCCTCGCTCGCAAGCCTTATTACATTCCGCGAGTACACAAAGCATAACCCTAAGAGCGTCTGGTCATACATAGGACTGTTCTCCGCATTTAACTTTGCGTTTCTGGCAGTGCTGACCGCCTTTATGATGATATTTTTCTAAACAAATAACACAACAAGGAGCTTCTTTTATCTGAAGCTCCTTTTTATCACCATAACGCCACGAAAGCGTCAAGCATTTTGCAAATACTCTCGAAACAGCCTTGCAAATCCACCTCCGTTGTGCTATAATAAGATAAATGTTGATAAATAACGACTAAACATAAGGAGAAGCAATATGCAGTTCTTATATTTTCTCGAATCCATTCGCAACCCATTTCTTGACGCCGTGTTTTCGCTTATAACCATGCTCGGCGAGGAAACGGTGTTCATGGCAGTGGGAATGATAATATTCTGGTGCGTTGATAAATATCTCGGATATTATCTGCTCTCAACAGGCTTTCTGGGAACAATCTTAAATCAATTCCTGAAAATGATATTCCGTATCCCCCGCCCATGGGTAGCAGATCCCAATTTCACCATAGTGGAATCCGCCCGCGAGGCGGCAACGGGATATTCGTTCCCAAGCGGTCATACACAGACCTCTGTCGGATTTTTCGGAGGACTTGCAAGGTGGAGCAAAAGCCTTGCGTTACGCATAGTGGCGATAAGCATCTGCGTGCTCGTCCCCCTCTCCCGTATGTACCTCGGCGTACATACTCCGCTTGATGTCTGCGTTTCAATAGCGCTTGCTTTGATACTTATTTTCGTTGCATATCCGCTATTCCAAAAAGCCGCAGGATCGCCCAAAATAATGTACGCTATCCTCGGCTCGCTTGCGCTCGTATCCGTCATATTCCTTGTGTTTGCCGAGCTGTTTCCGTTCCCTGCAAACACAGACCCACACAATCTCCAATCAGCGCAAAAGAACGCATATACACTTCTCGGATGTATATTGGGCTTGATTTTGGCATATGCTATTGACCAAAAATATATACACTTCCCCACAAAAGCCGTGTGGTGGGCTCAAATAATAAAATCCGTTGTAGGAATTGCTCTCGTGCTCGCGGTAAAGGAAGGACTTCGCGCCCCACTCGATGCACTTTTTGCAGAACATCTTGCCGCCCGTGCCGTAAGATATTTTCTTATGGTAGTAGTCGGAGGAATTCTCTGGCCTATGACATTCAACAAATTTTCCCAAATAAAAAATAAAAAGCAAAAGGAGAGCGAACTCAAATGACATTCAACGCAAATCACCCGATACTGTTTATATTTGTCGGCGCGATAATTGCCTTGGTACTTGCTCAGTCGTTCTATTTTCTGTTCAAGTCTATCAAACGCGCAAAGCAGCTTGGGATAGCCAAGGAAACCATCAAAAAAACAATTTCAGCGTCCGCCATATTCACAATAGCGCCCGCTGTTGCAATACTTGTGGGTGTCGTAGCCCTCTCAAAAAGCTTAGGAATAGCGCTCCCGTGGCTTCGCCTCTCGGTCATCGGCTCAATAACATACGAAACCGTAGCGGCAGGCAACGCGCTTGAAGCGGCAGGCATGAGCGCCGCAACCACCATAACCGATCCCTCTATATATATAACCATAGCATGGGTAATGACTATCGGAATTGCCGCAGGACTTATTCTAGTTCCGTTTGCCACAAAAAAGATACAGAGTGGCGTAAACAAGATAGGAATGAAAGATAAAAAATGGGGCGAGATATTCAATAACGCTATGTTTCTTGGAATGATCTCAGCCTTCCTCGGCTATGTATTCTGCGATGTAGGAGCAGTTATCAGCGGAGATACATCGGGACTTATTCCCGTCTGCGTAATGGCAGTATCCGCCGTAGTAATGGCAATTTGCGGACTTACCTCAGCAAGATTTAAAATAAAATGGCTCACCGATTACGCCCTGCCAATGAGCCTCATAATAGGAATGGCATCAGCTATCCCATTTAATATGCTCCTCGGAGGTAACTGAACATGAAAAAGAAAAATCTTTCATATATAGATTCCGTACACCGTGACGGACGCATATGGGGCATTATAGTCGGAGGAGTTATAATAGCCTTTCCAATAGTGCTCTCTATAATCTTCGGAGCATTTCCCAACCTCAGCATCCTTGCAAAAGGACTTCTGGCAACCGCTCCAATGTATTGGGCTGTTGGAATAATCGAAATATTCACATATGTCCCCATGCTCGGAGCAGGAGGCACATATCTGTCGTTTGTAACGGGAAACATCTCAAATCTCAAGCTTCCCTGCGCGATAGACGCCATGGAACGAGCAAATGTAAAGTCAAACAGCGAGGAGGGCGAGGTCATATCCACTATCTCCATAGCAATATCAAGCATAGTCACAACACTTATAATAATAGTAGGCGTTATCTGCATAGTTCCGCTCACGCCCGTGCTTGAATCCCCCGTGCTTGAACCCGCCTTTGATATGATACTTCCCGCGCTATTCGGAGGCTTGGCAGTAGTCTTTATATCCAAGAACCTCAAGCTTTCCATCGCCCCTGTTGTGCTAATGCTCGCTTTGTTCATATTCGTTCCCGCGCTCAACGCCTCAACCGTTGGAATAATGGTGCCTGTCGGCGTAATCTTTACAGTTATAGTCGCGAGAATACTCTATAAGAAAGGAATTCTCTGATATGTGGTGGTTGCTTTTAATTATCCCCGCTCTGCTCGTTATACTTTTAGCGGTAATAATTCTGCGCGCCCTCGCATTTAAGCCAAAGACAAGCGTTCCCGTTCTCGAACAGGAAGAAAAATTCGACACCGAGCGTGCAACGCACGCCTTGTGCGAGCTTGTAAAATGCAAGACCATATCTTACCGCGACAGCTCCCTTGAAGACGAAGCGGAATTTCGTAAGCTTATCGATAAGCTTCCCGAGCTCTACCCCAATGTATTCAAAACCTGTGAGCTTTCCGAGCTGCCCGACAGAGCCCTGCTGTTTCGCTGGAAGGGTAAAAATGCAGGCGAGGTAGCCGTCTTAATGGCGCATTACGATGTAGTGCCTGTAAAAGAGGACATGTGGAATGTTCCCGCCTTTGAAGCTGTCATAAAGGACGGCAGAATTTGGGGACGCGGAACACTCGACACAAAGGTAACCTTCAACGGCGTACTTTTTGCCGCAGATCACCTTATAGCTCAGGGCTTTACACCCGAGAACGATATTTATTTCGCCTTTTCGGGAGGCGAGGAAGTAAACGGTAAGGGAGCAGAAAATATCGTTACCTACTTTGAGCAAAATAAAATAACGCCCGCCATGGTCGTGGACGAGGGCGGAGCGGTCGTTGAAAATGTATTTCCGGGAGTAAAGGCCCCCTGCGGACTTATAGGAATTGCCGAAAA
>JAGCJD010000072.1 GCA_017648425.1 Clostridia bacterium
ATGCTGTTACTGCCAAAAAAGAAAGCGAAATAATGAAGATATAATTTCGTATTTGTTTGGATAATACAGGGCGGGTTTTTGCCCGTCCTGATTTTCATATTTCAAGGGAGAAGGACATGAAAAAGCGAGAAAACAAGGTGGAATGCTCAATAAAGCACATTGCGTTTATTATGGACGGAAACGGCAGATGGGCGAAAAAAAGAGGTATGCCCCGTGAGTTCGGCCATAGACAGGGGGCAGAGGTGTTCAGAAAAATAATGAGGCGTTGCTGCGAACTTGGGATAAAGTCGTCAACATTCTATGTCTTTTCAACTGAGAACTGGAAGCGTCCTAAATCAGAGGTGAACGCAATCTTAGAGCTTTTGGATAACTATCTTGACCAATGTGAAAAGGAGGTCATGCAGAATGATGTCCGTTTTATATTCATTGGAGATATGTCTGTGTTTTCCAATTCTATAAGATCAAAGATCGAGTATATAGAAAAGGTTTCGGAAAACAACACCTATATTGCAAATCTTGCGCTTAATTACGGCGGACGAGGAGAAATAGTTTATGCCGTTAATTCGCTGTTGAATTCGGGTGTGGAAAAAATCAGTGAGGACGATATTACAAATTCGCTATACACTAAGGAATCTCCGCCTCTTGACTTGATTGTTAGGTCTGGTGGTGATATAAGAATTTCAAATTTTTTGCTTTGGCAGTCAGCGTATGCTGAATTATATTTTACTGAAAAGTTGTGGCCTGATCTTACAGCCAAGGATGTTGACAAAATAGTTGAAAATTTTCAAGGTAGAAGCCGTCGCTTTGGTGGCGTATAGGAGGAGTTTTTATGCTTAAACGAATAATTACATCGCTTGTTGCGATTTGCGTGCTTGTGCCCGTTTTGATATTTTCGGAAACGATAGTGCTTCCTGCCGCTATTGGAGTTGCAACTGTTATAGCGGTTTACGAAATGCTCAAATGCCTTGGAGCCCATAAGAAATACCACCTTTCTGTGCCACTGTATTTGGTATCTGTATTAGCGCCGTTTGCGTTGAGATATTTTGAAAACAAGGTAATAGCGGCATGCGTGTTCTTTGTTTTTGCTGTGCTTTATCTTATGATCGTGTTTGTTTCAATAATTTGGTCGCACGGTAGATTTTCGTTTTCGGACGGCTTGGCTTTGTTTTCTGTATGCACATACATAATTGTTGCTATGAATTCAATACTGTATGTAAGAGATTATGGTGACAGTGGGAAATACATATATCTCCTTATATTCATGGGCGCTTGGATGACAGATATTTTTGCGTACTTTACGGGAGTGTTCTTTGGAAAGCATAAGCTTATTGAGGATGTCAGCCCAAAGAAAACTATTGAGGGAAGCATTGGAGGAGTGTTCTTCTGCGCTGTATCATTTGTTTTGTTTGGAATAATTATAGATACATTCTTTGACAGAAGCGCAAATATTTTGGTGCTTGCCATAAGTGGCATAGTTGTTTCTGTTATCTCACAGGTTGGTGATCTTATAATGTCTGTTATAAAGCGTCATTACTCGGTGAAGGATTATGGAAAATTGTTTCCTGGACACGGAGGTATGCTTGACAGATTTGACTCAGTACTTGCGGTATCTGTCGGTATGGCTGCAATATGCATATTGACAGGCATATTGGGCATAACATTGTTGTGATTGAGGTTAAAATGGATAAAAAAAACATAGCAGTTCTTGGCTCAACCGGTTCTGTTGGAGAACAGGCGCTTGATGTTGCTGATAAGTTTGATTTTAATGTAACGGCAATAAGCGCAAACAAAAACTTTCTTCGTGTTGAGGAGCAGGCGAGAAAATTTGGAGTTTCTGCGGTTGCAATGGCAGACGAGAATGCCGCAAGAGAGCTTAGGGTACGCCTTGCTGATACAAGTACGAGAGTGTACTGTGGTGAACAAGGGATCGCTGAAATGATATTGGCTGAAAAGCGCGATGTCGTTTTGAATTCAATAATAGGTGAGGCTGGACTTTTGCCAACACTTGCAGTAATAGATTCAGGAGCAAGACTTGCTCTTGCAAA
>JAGCJD010000073.1 GCA_017648425.1 Clostridia bacterium
GGGGACTTTGCATACTTTTGGGAGTTGCCAGGGGTGACGAGGAAATAGATGCCGAGGCTCTGGCTAAAAAAATATCGGGACTGCGTATATTCGAGGACGAAAACGGAAAAATGAATCTGTCCGTCCGCGATATAGGCGGCAGTGCTCTTGCCGTATCCAACTTTACGCTTCTCGCCTCGTATAAAAAGGGAAACCGCCCCGATTATATGGGAGCGGAGGCGCCTGTGAGAGCCAACGAGCTTTACGAATATTTTTGCAAAAGGCTGAATGAGGCTGAGGGAATACCCGCGCAAAGGGGAATATTCGGAGCGGATATGAAGATGCAGATAAACAACGACGGCCCTGTGACGATAGTCATGGAAAGCAGCGTCCTGCTTGGCAAAAAATAATATAAAAGTCTTAAAGGAGTATTTATGATAATTAATATCCAATCTCCAATAAATAAATATTATGTTCAGACCTTGGCAATGATCTTCTTCCCAGGGGAGCATTTCGGCGATAAGGAGCAGGAGCGTGAGGACGCGCCCTCGCTTTTTCTAAAAACAACAGAGAACGAGGGAGAGATATTTGCTTATGTCGAGGCTTGCGTTAATGGAACGACCGCAAAATGCGAGTACGCATCTCCTAAGGTTGAATACAGAACGCACGAGAGAACATTAAAGCTCGCGGTGGGCGGAGCGGTCATAGGCGCGCTCTCGGAGCTTGTGAAATACCGTCCTTCATGGGGAATGCTTATAGGAGTACGCCCCTCAAAGGTGGCGACCGAGCTTTTGAATAGCGGTCTGCCCAAGACCAAGGTCAAAAAAATACTCAGCAACGACTATATGGTAATTCCTAAAAAGGCGGCGCTTGCAACGGATATCGCGGTGACGGAAAAAAGAATAGTCGGCGAGCCCTCGACTAAGGATTGCAGTGTGTATGTATCCATACCATTCTGTCCTACGAGATGCTCTTATTGCTCGTTCGTGTCATACACCTCAAAGCGACTTTTGTCGCTTATTCCCGAATATCTGGAAAAGCTTAAAGCGGATATAAAAAGTAATTTTGATATAATAAACAGCCTCGGACTTCGTGTTCGAACTGTCTATATAGGCGGTGGAACGCCGACTATTCTCGATGCCCGCCAGCTTGAAGAATTGCTTGCGTGTATAGCGTCCTATACGGATACCGAAAAGCTTGACGAGTACACGCTTGAAGCAGGCAGACCTGACACCATAGACGCGGAAAAATTCGCAATAGCCAAGGCTTACGGCGTGACGCGTGTCAGCGTAAATCCGCAGAGCCTGTGTGACGGAGTGCTCGAAGGAATTGGACGAAGCCACACGGCAGACGACTTTTTCAGAGCATTTGATGTGGCTAAGAGGTCGGGTATAAGAACGGTGAATGTTGACCTTATAGCAGGGCTTCCCGGTGACAACTTCAAGCAATTTTCGACCACTGTGGATAAGATAATCTCGCTTGAACCCGAAAACATAACGGTACATACATTCTGTGTCAAAAAGAGCGCAGAGGTGCTTCGCAGAAATATGCAGGTGTATTCGGTGCGAGGCGGAGATGCAGGTAAGTGCGTTGACTATTCGCAGATAAGGATACAGCAGGCGGGGCTTATTCCTTACTATATGTATAGACAAAAGAATACCGTGGGAAACTATGAAAATGTAGGATTTGCGTTGCCCGAGCACGAGGGACTTTACAATATATATATGATGGAGGAGATACATTCGATATTTTCCGCAGGAGCGGGTGGCGTTACAAAGCTCGTTGATAACACGAGCGGATACGGAACATCAGGCAATATCGAAAGGCTTTTCCACAACAAATATCCGTATGAGTATCTGACTGAGGACAGGAGCAAATTGTTCCTTGATACAGCCATGGAATTTTACAAAAAACACGGAATGATATAATTGTAAGCGGAGAATAAATTCTTTTCGTGGGTACGGGAGAGGCTTGCTCCTCCCGTAAAAAATAAAAAAGAACAAAAAACATAACAACACACAAATTAAAAATCAAACAACAAATAAATTTTCAGCAAGTTTTTTGCCAAGCTTTTTTTCAAAAAAGCGGGAAGTTTTTTGGCAAGCTTTTTTTCAAAAAAGCGGGGCATACTTTTTTTACAAAAAAAGTATGAGTACATAAAGATGTAATTTAACGAATAAGATTAAATTACGATAAATGTACGATAGGCGGTGCTGTGTGTTGAAAAGGGCAAAAAAGACCGTGTGTGTGTCGGGGAGTGAGCGAGCGTTCATGTCGGGCGTTGCAGTGCTTACCGCCTCGACAATTATTGTAAAAATAATAGGACTTGCGTACAAGATCCCGCTTTTTTCCGTACTGAGAACGGAAGGAATGGGATATTTCAATACGGCATATGAAATATTCGCGTTGCTGTGCGGAGTTTCCACCTCGGGAATGCCCGTGGCGGTTTCGATGCTTGTTTCCTCGTCATATGAGGCGGGGAACACGGCGAGGGCGAGAGGAATATACAAAACAGCGTCTGCATTGTTGCTTACCAAGGGAGTTCTGTTTTCCTCAGCGCTTGCGCTGTTCGCAGAGCCAATATCCCGCATGGTGGGGAACAGAGATGCGTACCTAGCCGTGCTGGCAATTTCCCCCTCGTTGCTCTTTTGCTGTATAGGCGGAGCGGTGAGGGGATACTTTCAGGGCAAACGACTTATGCTTCCAACGGCAGTGTCACAGCTTACCGAGGCGGTGGCAAAGCTTACGCTTGGAGTTGGATTTGCGCTTGTGGGAGTAAGAATGGGCATGAGCCTATCCGTAAGCGCCGCCCTTGCGGTGCTTGGCGTTTCGGTGGGAAGTCTTTTGTCGGCAATCTATCTGCTCGCGCGTAAGGCGAGAGAACAGGAAGCGGAGAAACACAGCCGAGATAAGGACAAAAAAAGAGGCGGATATTTCTTTGAGCTGCTTCATATATCATTGCCCATAACTATTTGCTCGGCGCTTACGGGAACGACCAGAATTGTTGACATGACATTTATTTTGAGAAGGCTCTCGGATATTGGCGTGTCAGCGGCAGAGGCGAACAGAATATACGGCGCTTACACAACGCTTGCGCTTCCCGTGTTTGGGCTTGTGCCTGCGTTTGTGCCACCCATAACGGAAAGCCTTATTCCAAGGCTTTCAGCGGCGATAGAAGCAAAGAACAGAGCTGAACAGTCAAGGGCGATATATAACGCGGTAAGGCTGACGGTCTTTATAGGAATGCCTGCTTCAATGGCTATATCGCTTTACGCTGAGGAAATAATCGCTCTGTTGTTCGGAGCAGATGCGACAGAGCTCGCGCTTGCAGCGCCACTGTTGTCGGCGCTCGGGGCTTCGGTTCTGTTCTCGTGCCTTATAACGGCGACCAATACTGTGCTTCAATCGTCTAGAAAGGTGCTTTTGCCGATAATATCACTGCTTGCGGGAGCGATAGTAAAAGCGGCTGGGGCGTATATTTTGATAGGAAGACCAAGCGTTGGCGTTATGGGCGCGCCGATAAGCACATTGCTCTCCAATATCGCAGTGCTTGGAATAAACATCATATTTATATACAAATATGTGTCACGGGAAACGGGAATGCTTGCGGTGTTGCCCAAGCCGTTCCTTGCTTCGGTGGTGTCAATGCTTGTATCGTATGCGGTGTATATCGTGGTAGATAGAGCGCTGAACGCAGGTGGCGCGTTGCCGTTCTTGATCGCAGGGGCGGTCGCGATAGCGAGTTATTTCGGACTTTGCGTTGCCCTGGGCGTGGTCAGTAAGGACGACCTGAAAATGATAAAAAGAAAAGATTGATGTGATTTGCACGCGAACAAAGGATACGAACTTATCCAAAAGCCTCCCACTTCGGGGGAGTGTGTCATATGTTGCAAGCAACAAGTGACGGAGAGGGCAATTGACGGTAAATATATAATGGAGTTAGCACATGGAACAGAAGCTAAAGAAAAACAATAAAATCTTGAATGTTGCTAAAATTTTACGCCGTAATATGACACGGCAGGAAAAAACTTTGTGGTATGATTTTTTAAGAGATTATCCCATAAAAATATATAAGCAACGCATCATAGATAACTTTATTGTGGATTTTTACTGTCATCGAGCGCGTCTTATAATAGAGCTTGACGGTTCTCAACATTATACACCAAAAGGCAAATCACATGATGAAATAAGAACAGAGATTCTTGAAAAACATGGATTATATGTATTGCGTTTTTCCAATAAGGATATTGATGAAAAATTTGATGGTGTTTGTTATATTATCGACAAAACTATTAAAGAACGAATTTGAAAAAATGTAAGAGTATATTTAAACCCTCTCACCTGTTTTGCTTTGCTCAACAGGAGCTCTCCCAAAGGGCGAGCCTCTGATTAGAGAGAGCCAAATATTAGATTGCGCAGTAATCAAAAAGCCTCCCACTATGGGGGAGTGTGTCATATGTTGCAAGCAACAAGTGACGGAGAGGGCTGAAAGCATACCGTCTCACCTGTTTCGCGTTGCTCAACAGGAGCTATCCCAAAGGGCGAGCCTCTGATTAGAGAGAGCAAATAA
>JAGCJD010000007.1 GCA_017648425.1 Clostridia bacterium
CCTACCCCGGTGTTCCTTTAAGGCGCGGCTCGGAATCCGAAAGCGTCCGTTTGCTTCAAGAATATATCAACTTTATAGCGCAGTTTTACGGTGAAGTTCCAACGCTTCCCGTAACGGGATATTTCGGAACGCAAACAGAAAACGCCGTAATTATTCTGCAAGGCCTTCTCGGCATTGAGCAAAACGGAACGGTAGCCGCGGCAACATGGGATGCAATAAGCAATCTTTACAGCGACCTTTATAACGGAAGCCGTCTTAACGAGGGACAGTTTTCGGGTTATGAAATTTCTTAATGGAGGGGACACATGGCAACACCTATAAACAAGGAGCAGGCTATAACCAATCTTCAAAGATATTTACGCAGACTCTCATACGAGGGGCTTGACGGAAAAAGAGTTCCCATTGACGGAATATTAGGCAGCACCACAAGAGAGGCGCTGTCCGAATTCCAACGAGCAGAGGGCTTGCCCGTAACAGGAACTGCCGACAAGCGAACATGGGACGCGATTTTTGAGGAATATTCATTAGTCACGCAAAACGAGCGACTTGCAGAATGCCTTGATCCATTTCCAAAAAATCCGCCCGACTATTCTGTATCCCTTGGAGATACGCTTACGCTGGTAAGTATTATACAGCTACTGTTACTCGAATTGCGCGCGACCTATGATATATTTGAGGACATTTCGGAAAGTGGCGTATTTGATGAGCAAACAGAGCAAGCGGTAAGGGAATTTCAATTAAAAAACGGTCTGCCACCAACAGGCAAGGTGGATAGAACCACATGGAACAGAATAGTAAGAGAGTATTCAAGCCTTGAACTTCGCGAGGAATAACAAAATTTTAAAAACAAGTTTAAATCAGCTGTAAAAAGTCAAATACTCATTTGACAAAACTCTTTATCGGCAGGTTTTTATGCAAAACAAGTTTACACAAAAGGCACAAAGCACTCTTAACAAAGCAATGAGCGAGGCGGGCTCGCTCGGTCACTCCTATATCGGCTCGGAGCATTTATTGCTGGGGCTTGCCTCGGAACGAGACAGTATTGCTTCAAGAATACTTCTCGCGCGCGGACTGAGCCCTACCGTTATAAAAAGCAGTATAATTGAAATAATGGGCGAGGGGGAAAAATGCAAAGTAAACGCGCGTGACTTGACCGAGCACGCGCACAGCATTATCGAACGCTCGGCGGCAGTCGCTCAAAGAAAGGGCTGTACCTATATTGGAACAGAGCATCTTCTTACGGCTCTGCTTGAAGAGAACGGCTGTATGGGCGTTAAAATAATAGAAGCCTCAGGCATTCCCATATCGGCAATAAAAAGTGATATCAACGCTCACGGAAGCACATTTTCTTGTCAAGGCAAGACCTCCTCTGTCGAGAGTTCGCAGGACACAGCAAAGGACAACAAATCAAAGCGTTTGTCAAGCGCATTATCCCTTTATTCACGCGACTTAACACAGTTTGCAAAAAACGGAATGACCGACCCAACGCTTGAGCGTGAGGAAGAAACCGAACGAATAATACAAATACTTTCACGCAGACAGAAAAATAACCCTTGTCTTATAGGCGAACCGGGTGTGGGAAAAACAGCGATAGTAGAGGGACTTGCAAGACGCTTATCTGAGGATAGCGTCCCTCCTTGTCTTTCGGGCAAGCGAATTCTTTCCCTTGACCTCGCTTCCATGATAGCAGGGGCGAAATACAGAGGCGAGTTTGAGGAACGAATAAAGCAGATATTGAACGATGTAGAGAAAAGCCCCGACATCATACTGTTTATTGACGAGCTCCATGTCATAACGGGAGCGGGAGCGGCAGAGGGCGCGGTGGACGCCGCAAATATATTAAAACCTGCGCTCTCTCGCGGAGGCGTAAGGCTTATAGGAGCTACCACACCAGAGGAATATAAAAAGCACATTGAGCGCGATACAGCCCTTGAACGGCGATTTCAAAGTGTGTATATAGATGAGCCCTGTGTTGAGGCTACCATAAAAATTTTAAAGGGGTTGCGCCCACGCTATGAGGCTCACCATAAAATAAAAATAAGCGATGAAGCAATTACTGCCGCTACAAAGCTTTCTCACCGCTATATCCCCGAACGCTTCTTACCCGATAAGGCAATTGATATAATAGACGAAGCAGCTTCAAAAATGAGTATTGCCATATCCCGCGCTTTTCCTGATGTTGCTCCGCTTGAACGCGAGCTGGCTACTACAAAAGCACAAAAAGAGGACGCCGTATTCTCACAAGACTATTCCCTTGCCTCTGAACTCAGGGACAAGGAAATAAGGCTCAAAGAAAAGCTTGATGAGCAAAAAAGGCTAATGAAGAAGAAAAAGAACGCCGAGCTTTTCACGCTTGGCGAACTTCAAGTAGCGGAGTGGGTAACGAGCATAACGGGAATTCCCACGGGCAGACTTTTGGGTGGCGAGGCAGAGGCTATCAAAACGCTTGAAGCAAGACTTGCAAAAAGAATTGTTGGTCAGGATAAGGCGATAGCCTCCGTATGCTCCGCTTTAAGACGCGCAAGACTTGGACTTGTAAGTCCTAACCGCCCTATGGGCTCATTTATCTTTATAGGAAATTCAGGTGTGGGAAAAACCGAGCTTGCTCATGCGGTAGCAGAGGAGCTTTTGGGAAGCAAAAAGGCTCTCGTACGCTTTGATATGTCCGAATTTATGGAAAAACACTCGATTTCCAAGCTTATAGGCTCTCCGCCCGGATATATAGGCTATGGCGAGGGTGGCAGACTTACCGAGCGTGTACGCAAGCGCCCATATTCGGTTGTGCTTTTTGATGAGATAGAAAAAGCGCACCCCGACATCTTCAATATTCTTTTGCAGGTGCTTGAAGACGGTATTCTCACCGACTCCGAGGGGCGTCAGGTGAATTTTTGCAATACCGTAATAATAATGACATCCAATGCGGGAGCAAGCGAGGGCGGTAAAATCCTTGGATTTTCAAGCGATATACAGCAAAAAGCTGAGGAAAGCATGAGAACTGCTCTTAACGGTATCTTTGCCCCCGAATTTTTAAATCGTGTGGACGAGATAATCGTATTTGACGAGTTAAAAACAGACTCACTTGAAAAAATCGCCCAGAATATGCTATCCTCTGTTTCACTCCGAATACGAGAGATGGGACTTGATGTGTCCTTTGATGCTTCCGTGGCGCATTCAATAGCAGAACGAGCCAGACTTGATAAGGGCGGTGCAAGAAATATCCGCCGTATGATAACACGCTCGGTAGAGGATAATATTTCCATGCGGATAATAAACGGAAATATCCTGCCCGATACACCCTGCATTTTTACGGCGGAGGATATGCTTACGGATATGAATATTCTCGCAAAAAGCGCGTCTGCGGTATGACAAAAGCGGTGGAATTGATCCCACCGCTTTTTCTTTATTTTCCAACGACAAGTGCACACCAGCCGTTTTCCTCTGCCCTTTCCACAATGGAAAATCCGTGCTTTTCAAAGCATTCAATGACCTCGTCTGCGCGTTCGCTTATAATACCTGATGCCAAAAGCACAGCGCCATCATTCATAAGGCTGCCGACATCGGGCGTCATTCTTATAATAATATCCGCAACGATATTGGCGCAAATAACATCGTATCCGCCATTACTTGAATCAACACCGCGCAAAAGATCGGAAACATCACATGTAACTCGTCCATCAAGACCTGCGTCCTTTATGTTCTCTCTTGCCACCTTGACTGCAACGGGATCTATGTCATAAGCCTTGCATTCTCCCCCGCCAAGCTTGGAAGCGCATATTGCTAAAATTCCGCTTCCGCAACCGACATCAAGTACTCGCTCGCCACCCTTGATATACTTTTCAAGAAGCCCAATAACAAGTCTTGTGGTTTCATGCGTTCCCGTTCCGAATGCCATTCCGGGATCCATGCGAACCTCTATCTTTCCCTCGGGAGCGTTGTATTTTTCCCACGCAGGCACGATAACTATTTTGTTACCTATCTCAATGGGCTTATAATAAGCCTTCCAGGAGTTTGCCCAGTCCTCCTCATTTACTCCGCTTATCGTTATTTTCGCGTCAATACCCAGCGTGTTAAACCTTTCCCTAAGAAAGCTCAGCGTATCCGCTGTTCCGCTGTCAGAGGGCAAATACACCGATACGGAGGCTATGGTCTTATCTGCGTTAAGAATACTCTCGTCAATAAGGTCTCCGTAACAGGTTTTAAGGTCTATATCGCTGTAATCCTCAATTTGAAGATAGTTGGATATCATGCTCATGACCGCGCTCGTGCTGTCAAGCTCAGAGAGCGCCACGGTAACCTTTATCTGCGTCCATTCGGTCTGTGTTCCCCAATCCTCGCAAACATAATCCTTGTCCATAAGAGTTGCACCTGCTTTAATTATTTTTTGTCAAATTTCTTTTTGAAAAATCCGCTCTTTTTTGTGTAATTACTATCTCCGCACGAGTCGGCAAACGCCCTCATATTCGCCTTTTGCTTTTCGTTAAGTCCCTTGGGTATCTCAACATTTACGGTGAATATAAGATCTCCCTTGCGGTTTGAGTTGTTTACATATGGTATTCCCTGTTGTCTTATCGTAAATCTGGTGTTGGGCTGCGTTCCCTCGGGAATGGTGAATTTCTGCGTTCCCTCAAGCGTTGGAACATCTATCTCAGCGCCAAGCGTTGCCTCGGCAACAGTAAGCGGTATCTCGCAATAGATGTTATAACCGTCACGCTCAAACAGACTGTGTGGCTTAACGCTTACAGTGATAATAAGATCTCCCGTAGGTCCGCCGTTGCGTCCGTCACAGCCCTGCCCGCGCAGAGCTATCCTCTCACCGTCATCAATTCCCGCGGGAATATTTACGCTGAGCTTTTTGTAACCTTAACATATCCCGTTCCCTTACAGCCACTACACGGACTTTTTATTATCTTACCCGTTCCG
>JAGCJD010000008.1 GCA_017648425.1 Clostridia bacterium
TAGGTACTTCCTTTAACATTGCTCCCGTTCCGATATCCTCTATTGATAAGGCGGTGCGTAATGTTATTATAGTAGGTGAGATATTTCAGTTTACAAAGGAAGCAAATAGAGCGGGAGATAAATTCAATGTTTCCTTTGCTGTTTTTGACGGTGATGCCTCAATTTTTGTAAAGCGTTATTCAATGCTACCCGAGGATGCTGACGAGATCTCCTCTGCAATTTCAAAGGGCATGGCAGTTGCCGTTCGAGGCTTTACTAAGAACGAGCGTAATGATGATGAGCTGTATATGTCTTATACGGATATTGCGGTTATTTCAATGATAACACGCAAGGATAATGCGCCCAAAAAGCGTGTTGAATTGCATCTTCACACCAATATGTCGTCAATGGATGCTCTTATTCCGCCCGATGTGATAGTAAAGACCGCTCAAAAATGGGGACATTCTGCGGTTGCGATAACTGACCATGGTAATGTTCAGGCATTTCCTGAGGCTATGTTGGCGGCTGATAAATGCGGAATGAAGGTTATTTACGGAATGGAAGCATATTTCGTAAATAATACGGCAAGCGCTGTTTACGGTCAATATACGGGAGATTTTACTGATGAAATGGTCGTTTTTGATATTGAAACGACAGGACTTTCAAAAAACGACTGTAATATAACCGAGATAGGTGCTGTTAAAATAAAAAAAGGTCAGATCATTGACAGATTTAATACATTTGTAAATCCTAAATGTCCAATTCCTGAGGAAATACAGCGTCTCACATCAATTACTGATGAAATGGTCGCTGATGCTCCCTCAATTGAGGCTGCGCTCCCTGAATTCTTAAAATTTACGGGGGACTGCTTACTTATTGCGCACAATGCGGATTTTGATACGGGATTTATCAGGGTTGCTGCGGATAGATGTGGGCTTGAATTTAATAATCCTTATCTTGACACGCTTGCTTTGTCAAGGTATTTGAATTCTGATATGAAGTCACACAAGCTTGATGTGTTGGCAAAGCATTATAAGCTTGAAGAATTTCACCATCATAGAGCCTGCGATGATGCTGAGATATTGGCAAAGATATATTTTGCCATGACCTCTCAAATGATAAAAAACGATATTCGTAGCTTTAACGACCTTAATAATGAAATGAGGACTAAGGCAGATCCTCTTACTCTTAAGACCTACCACCAGATATTGTTGGTAAAAAATCAAGTTGGTCTTAAAAATCTTTATAAGCTCATTTCCTCAAGCTATTTGAATTATTTTCATAGATTTCCCAGAATTCCCAAGACTGAGCTTGCTGAGCATAGGGAGGGCTTGATAATCGGCTCTGCCTGTGAGGCAGGTGAGTTATTCAGGGCAATACTTGATAATAAGCCGGAAAAGGAAATTGAGGATATTGTAAATTTTTACGATTATCTTGAAATACAGCCGATTTGCAACAACCGCTTTCTTATTACTGAGGGAAGCGTTGCAGACGAGGAGGGCTTGAAGGAGCTTAACAGAAGGATTGTTGCTCTTGGAGAAAAATACAATAAGCCCGTAGTTGCAACCTGTGACGCGCACTTTTTAAACAAGGAAGACGAAATTTACAGAAAGATACTTCAGGCAGGTCTTAAATACAAGGATTTTGACAGAGATATTAATCTTTATTTTAGAACTACCGAGGAAATGCTTGAGGAATTCTCTTATCTAGGTGAAGAAAAGGCTATGGAGGTTGTTGTAACAAACACCAATCTTATTGCCGATATGATAGAGGATGTGCGTCCAATTCCAAAGGGATCGTTTACCCCTCATATGGACGGGGCTGACGAGGAGCTCCAGGAGATATGCTGGAAAAGGGCAAGATCTATGTACGGAGATGATCTCCCCGAGATAGTAAAGAACAGGCTTGACAAGGAGCTGACCTCAATCATCAAAAACGGATTTGCCGTGCTCTACATGATTGCGCAAAAGCTTGTGTGGTACAGTGAAAGTCAGGGGTATCTTGTTGGTTCGCGTGGTTCTGTTGGATCTTCGTTTGTCGCTACAATGGCAGGAATTTCAGAGGTAAATCCTTTGCCACCGCACTATTATTGTCCCAATTGCCGTCATTCGGAATTTTTTACCGACGGTTCTGTCGGCTCAGGCTTTGACTTAAAGGACGCAAATTGTCCTAAATGCGGTGCTAAATACAATGCTGACGGACACGATATACCCTTTGAGACCTTTTTGGGATTTTACGGTGACAAGTCTCCCGATATAGACCTTAACTTCTCAGGCGATGTTCAAGGCAAGGTACATAAATACACCGAGGAGCTTTTTGGCGCTGAAAATGTCTTCCGCGCAGGTACGCTTGGTACGCTTGCGGACAAGACTGCCTACGGCTTTATTGCAAAGTATTTTGAGCAAAAGGGAGTTAGCATCGGCAAAGCGGAGATGGAAAGAATGATACAGAATTGCGTTGGCGTTAAGCGTACTACGGGACAGCACCCGGGAGGAATTATAGTAATTCCAAGAGAGTACGAGGTTTACGATTTTACTCCCGTACAGCACCCCGCAGATGATCCACATTCCGACACCGTAACTACCCATTTTGCATTTTCATATTTACATGATACAAGACTTAAACTTGATGAGCTTGGTCACGATATTCCAACAAAATATAAATATCTTGAAACATTTTCCAATACAAGCGTTTTAGATGTTCCAATGAATGACCCTGATGTATATGAGCTTTTTGCTTCAACAAAACCTCTTGGTGTTACCCCTGAGGCAATCGATTCGCAAATAGGTACATTTGGACTTCCTGAGTTTGGAACGCGCTTTTTGCAACAGGTTCTGATAGAGGCAAAACCTAAAAACTTTGCAGACCTTTTGCAGATATCGGGACTTACTCACGGAACAGATGTTTGGCTTGGAAACGCACAAGACTTGATAAAGGACGGAATATGTGATATTTCTCAGGTTATCGGTACGCGTGACGGAATCATGCTTGACCTTATTCGTTACGGCCTTGAAAACTCGCTTGCATTCAAAATAATGGAGAGTGTAAGAAAGGGAAGAGGTCTTACACCCGAATGGGAAGCGGAAATGATCGCACATAATGTGCCTGAATGGTATATTACATCATGTAAAAAGATAAAATATATGTTCCCCAAGGCGCATGCTGCTGCGTATGTTATGTCTGCAATAAGACTTGGCTGGTATAAGGTGCATATTCCCATAGCGTTCTATTGTTCAATGTTTACTGTTGCTCCTGGCGCTTTTGACGCAGAAGTAGTTATGAAAGGCAAGAGTGGTGTCGTTGCTACTATCAAAGACATTGAAAAAAGAGGAAAAGAGGCATCACCCAAGGAACAGAGTTCTATTCCTGTATTACAGCTTATAAATGAGTGTATGTCCCGTGGAATAAGATTTTTGCCTATCGACATAGAAAAATCCGATGCCTATAAGTTTATACCTGAGAACGGAGCGATAAGAATGCCGTTTTCAGCGTTACCGGGACTTGGTGACAATGCAGCAATCAATATAATTGAAGCTCGTAATGAGGAAAAATTCTTTTCTATCGATGACCTCAGGATACGCGCAAAGCTGACAAAGAGCGTTATTGAGATATTGAGAAAAAACCATGTTCTTGATAATTTAAGCGAAACCGATCAGCTTTCATTCTTCTGAGATTAAATAATGATTAAATAATAAGGAGGGTAATATGAAAAAAATAACAGCATTTATTTTGAGTTTTGTTATGGTTGTTTTTTGTTTAACGCCCTCCTTATCGGCGCAAGCTAACGAAGATATTCTTACAAACGCGGTTTATTATACATGTGATTACGATACAAAAAGCAAGCAGGTTGTAATTCACGGAACTGTAAATCATGATTTTATGATAAGCCATGCGGATTATAGGATAGAGGTAAAAGCTGTGCTTCCCGGAAATGATTATTATTCAGCTGTGAATGATTCTTCTTATGAGATACTTGCAGAGGCAACGATGTCGGTCAAGTTCACCTTTTATGTTGAAATTGATACGAGTCTTGAAAGATATTCAAAATATCTTATAATTTTTTCTTCACCCAATGGGGAGCGAACACTCGCCGCTGAACCGAAAATACCCTCTGTTTCCTCGGATTTTAACTATGATCCGAGCGACAAGAGCGGTTACAAGGGTGTATATACTGATAGCGCATCAGTTATTGGCGAATCGGGAGCGGGGACTGTAATAATAGATGTTGATCTTGGAAAAATGAAGAGCGATAGCACGGATAGTATTTTGTATCCTATGAACAACTCATACATTCATGTAAAGCGCTCATACATATCCGAAATTGACAAAAAGGTTGTGGCGGCATCTGTCGCAAACACAAGGATATATTTCAGAATATTGGTGAGCGCTTACGATGACTTGCTTTCGTTGTGTGTTGATAATACTAAGAAATACAGTATTCCCAATATGTTTTCGGAGGATATTGTTGATTATGTTTTCACAATGACCAGCTTTTTAGCAAGCAGATATGCAACCGAATATACAATTGACGGAATTATTGCGGGTAGCTGTGTTGATGATGTTGATAATGTAAATTCAGTTGGTGATATTACACTTGATCAGTACGCTGAGCTTTATACAGTATATCTTTGTGTACTAGGAAATGCTGTGCATGAAAAGAACAGCAAAGCGGATATAGTTATTCCGCTTTCTGACAGTAACGACTATACAGAGAATGTTGTGTCCGGAAAGAGAGTGAGGGCTTCAGAGTTTTTAGACAATATTTTTTACAGATTGGATAAAAATGTTTCAGGAGCATTTCATTGTTCGCTTTTGATAGAAACCGATATAACGCCGCTTGGCATAACCAATAAAAATATTGGAAATGGTATTGATACAAACTATGAGTATGATAGAACTCGTATTTCTGTAAGCAATATAAACGATGTAAATGCATTTGTAAGCGGTATGTCTGAAAAGTATGGTGATACACCTACGAACATGATTTATTTATGGCATTCCGACAAAGACTTGTCGGGTGATGCATTGTCGTGCGCCTATGCATATCTTTACAGCGCGCTGTCGGGAAATTCCTTTGTGTCAGCATTTGTTGCTGATTTTGGGGATAACATGGCAAGCGTTGAAAAGCTATTTAAATATGTAAATACTGAAAGTCATCAGTCTGTTATTAGTCCGTTATTCAGATATTTTTCGGATACTTCTTGGAATGTTCCGCTTGCTGCCAATCGAGTTTTAATAGAAAAACAGCTGCTTACTAATCGTCCCGAAAATATTTTGGGTGAGTTTAAATATTTGGATTTTACCGCATCATCTGTCTTTGAGCGTATCAATAAGGGAGAAAATTGCACATCTATAAATTCTGACTATGACCATGTTGGTACACGTGCATTGCATGTGTCCTCATCAAAACTGAATATAGGTGACAAGCTTCAATGCATTGGTGTTTTTGATTTTGACGAAGATTATCGTTATACGCCCTATATTTCTTTAAAACTTGCTATTGATAATAATAAAGCCCCCGATAATTCCTTGTATGAGATTTCAATTTCGTTAGGAAAGGATAACTGTCGAGCTGAACTTGTAGGTGTTGTCAGAAATCATGAAATCTCCGAGCTTTATTTTGATATATCTGAATTTGCTCCTATATCTCCCTCGGATTATCTTATTGTAACTGTTCGGTGTATAACTGATAGTTCAAATGGATTATCGCTTTGGCTTTACGATATGACAGGATACAGCAATGAGTATACCTCTGATGAGCTGGATGAAAAAATAAAAGAATTGCGACTTTTGGGAAATTCCGAAAACGATGGAAATGATGGCGGATTTAATTTCACATTACTCTTTACGATAATCGGTGTGTTGTTTTCGATTGGGGCTGTGGGAATTGGCTTGCTAATGGTTTTCAGGAGAGATGACGATAATGACAAAAATCCCGAAAGCATGAACGAATAATTTTTTGGAAAGGTGGTGAAAAAAGGTGTCAGATTTTGTCCATTTGCATCTTCATAGCGAATACAGCTTGCTTGATGGCGCGTGTAGGATTTCCGAAATACCCAAGAGAGCCAAGGAATGCGGTCATACTGCGGTCGCATTGACCGATCATGGCGTTATGTATGGAGCTGTACCTTTTTTCGATGCCTGTAAAAAGGAGGGCATTAAGCCCATAATCGGTTGTGAGGTGTATGTTGCCTCAGGCTCGAGATTTGAAAAAACGACATATTCTGATGGCAATGGAAGATATAATCATTTGGTTTTACTTTGTAAAAATGAAATAGGATATAAAAATCTTATCTATATGGTATCTAAATCCTTTGTCGAAGGTTTTTACTCAAAGCCAAGAATTGATCTTGAACTATTAAAAGAGTATTCGGACGGGCTGATAGCGCTTTCTGCATGTCTTGCGGGTAAGATACCATCACTACTGTCCGCAGGTGAATATGATGAGGCTGTTCGATATGCAAAGAGCTTGTCGGATATCTTTGGCAAGGATAATTTTTATATTGAGCTTCAAAATCATGGATTGAATGAGCAGATACAGATAATACCAATGCTTGTAAGGCTTGCGGAGGAATGTGATCTTCCTTTGGTAGCTACGAACGACTGTCACTATCTAAGACGCGAAAATGCCCAGACACAAGCTGTGCTTATGTGTATTCAAACGAATACTTCAATAACTGAAGGTCGTCCTATTGGATTTGAAACTGACGAGTTTTACTATAAAACAAGCGCTGAAATGAAAATGATATTTTCAAAATATGAAGGCGCAATAGAAAATACCGTAAAAATAGCAGAAAGATGTAATTTTGAATTTTTGTTTGATGTTCCAAAGCTTCCTGCATTTAAAACGCCATACGGTATTTCTTCGCGTGAATATCTGCGCACTCTAACGATTGAGGGAATTAAAAAAAGACTTAATGACGGCACTCTCGTGTTTGCTCCACAAGGAGAGGCTGTTTATATGGAAAGAATAGAGTATGAGCTATCCGTTATATCAAGTATGGGGTATGATGATTACTTTTTGATAGTTCAGGACTATGTTGCGTTTGCAAAAAAACGCGGAATTCCCGTAGGACCTGGGCGTGGCTCGGGAGCGGGAAGCCTTGTTGCGTTTCTTATTGGGATAACTGATGTTGATTCTATAAAGCATGATCTGCTCTTTGAAAGATTTTTAAATCCTGAAAGAGTTAGTATGCCCGATATTGATGTGGATTTTTGTTACAACAGGCGTGATGAGGTCATACGGTATATGTATGAAAAATACGGTGAGGATCATGTTTCTCAGATAGTCGCCTTTGGTACGCTTGCCGCGCGTGCCGCCATAAGAGATGTCGGACGCGCCTTAGGAATGTCGTATAATGATGTCGATCCTGTGGCTCGCGCTGTTCCGCATGATCTTGGAGTTACTCTGTCATCAGCATTAAAGCTGCCTGAACTCAGGTCGCTTTACGATTCCTCAGAGGAGGTCAAGCGACTTGTTGATACGGCAATTGAAATTGAAGGAATGCCAAGAAACAATACCGTTCATGCTGCTGGACTTGTAATAACAGATAAGCCAATATCGGAATATGTACCGCTTGCTGTAAGTAACAGCGCGATAGTTACCCAATTTGATATGGATATTATTGCAAAATTGGGGTTACTGAAATTTGATTTTCTTGCTTTGAGGTATTTGACAATAATTGACGATGCTTGCAAGTATGTATCGGAAAGAATACCCGATTTTGACATAAATAAAATATCCTTAGACGATAAAAAAACATTTGACCTTATATCATCGGGCTCAACTCTTGGCGTGTTTCAGCTTGAGCGTCCCGGAATGAGACAGATGCTCACTGAATTTAAACCGGAAAATTTTGACGACATAATTGCTGTTATCGCTCTTTACAGACCGGGACCTATGGATTCAATTCCTCAATATATTCAAGCGAGACACAATCCCGAGCAAATAAAATATGCTCACCCTATGCTTGAACCGATTTTGCGTTCGACATATGGCTGTATCGTATATCAAGAGCAGGTAATGAGCATATTTAGAGAAATGGCGGGCTATACCTATGGACATGCTGATGTTGTCCGCCGAGCAATGTCAAAGAAAAAGGCAGATGTATTGAACGCCGAACGGCAGTCATTTCTTGATGGCTCTTTGGAAAAGGGAGTTGATAGTGATGTTGCAGGAAAGCTTTTTGACGATATTTCTTCGTTTGCTAACTATGCGTTCAATAAAAGCCATGCCGCTGCATATGCAATGATCTCTTACAGAACGGCATATCTTAAAGCGCATTATCCTTGCGAGTATATGTCGGCATTAATGACATCTGTGCTTGGAAATCTTACAAAACTTGCGGAATATATTGGAGAGTGCTCGCGACTTGGTATAAGAGTGCTTCCTCCTAATATAAACCGAAGCCGTATGTATTTTACCCCCGATGGTGATAATATTATTTTTGGATTGCTGGCTTTGAAAAACATTGGTAAACAATTTGTTGATAATATTATTAAAGAACGACAGAGTGGTAATTTTTCCGATCTTGAAGATTTTGTTCAAAGAATGTCTGGGTGTGACCTTAACAAGCGAATGGTTGAGGGACTTATAAAATCAGGAGCGTTTGATGACCTTGGAATTTACAGAAGTCGATTGTTGGCGTCATATGAGCGTTTGATTGACATAATGGCTCTGCAAAACAGAAATAATATTTCAGGTCAGCTTGATATGTTTTCAAGTGCGTTTTCGAATGAAAAGACTGATATTGCTCCAAAGTTTGAGTATCCTATGATTGCTGATTTTTCTTTGAAGGATAAACTTATGCTTGAAAAGGAAAGCTCGGGAATGTATTTTTCGGGCCATCTGCTTGACACCTATTCGGAAGAAATATCAAAGATAGCTCCAAGGAGCATTTCGGAAATATTAAGTGCAGAACAGATAAGAGAAAAACAAGTTGTTAAGGTGTGTGGAATAATTACAGCGGTAAACATCAAAACAACGCGAAAAAACGAAAAAATGGCGTTTATAACTCTTGAAGACAGATTTGGAGAGATAGAGGCGCTTGTTTTTCCGAGTGTTTACCTGGAAAATTATCATCATATACGTGTTGATGCCCCTGTATATATAGAGGCAACTGTTTCTGTTCGTGAGGACGATGCTCCAAAGCTTTTGGTAAATTCTATCAGGGAGTTGACTGATAACACGAGATTTAATGAGAAGACGCAAAAAATCAGTGTTCAAAAAACGCCTGCTCCCACCAAGCAGGATATGACAAAGGTCAATAAACTATATATCAGAGTTCCCAATTTTAATTGTAATGAATATTTTAAGGCAAAAAATCTAGTGGATATTTTTGAAGGTAGCGTAAAGGTCATATTTTATAATGCTGATACTTCAAAATATTTGGATTATACAAGCGGAATATCTTTAACTGACTTTATTGTTTCAGAGCTTCGTGAAATTCTTGGAGATGATAATGTCGTTTTGAAATAATTATCCTGTATAATCTTCAATTATACCATTTAATTTCTTTGCTCCAACGACCTCAAAGCCTTCTCTAAGCAGATGTCTGTCTGCTTCGGGGAGGCTTTTTATATATACCTCTAAAACCTCTTTGAGCGTGCCATTGCTGTAAAATATCCCGATTTTTTCATTGTGTTCCCGTATCGTATAAATTTCCTCAATAACCTCTTCCGAAGCACTTGGTGCGCAGTTTCTTGTGTCGGGTGCTACATAAATGTATTCCGTGGTTGGTTCTGAGCCTATAATTGGAGATTGCTTTTCGTTAGTTATATTTTTTTGACGAAAATTGTTTATAGTCATTATCAGAATGGCAAGGGAAATTATTGCATAAGCAGTCATAAAACGCAGAACTTTTATATTAAGTCCTTTTGCGCGCGGAGCCTTTTTATTGTTCATTTATACCTCCTCATAATATGATTTACATAGTTATTTTTTACTTGTTTAAATAAAATATACCTATATGTGTAACAATATGTAGGGTGATTTTTATGGAGGAAAGTATGATAAAGAGAATATTTGGTGTGTTTTTAAAGCTGATACTTATTTTGTTTATAATTTTAACGATAGTTGCTATAGTTGTGGGAATAGCGCTTGCAATATATATTGATAAGAGCGTTGAAAAGGAAATAAACGAGGAATTATTTTATATTGTTGGATCAGATTCCGAAACAAAGATATATTATTACGAATATGAGGACAGAGAAAATAGGATTGGCGAAGCTAGAGAGTTGATTGGCGAGAAGCTGTACGGCGGTTATAGATGTAAATATGTAAGGTATGATAGTATTCCCCAAAACCTGAAGAATGCTTTTATAAGTATTGAGGATAAAAGATTTGAGGAGCACAAGGGCGTGGATTGGTTGAGAACGGTGTCAGCGGGGCTCAACTATTATTTAAAATTCAGTGACAGCTTTGGTGGCTCTACAATAACGCAGCAGCTAATAAAAAATGTTACCGAAAAGGACGATTACACATTTCAAAGAAAGATACAAGAAATTTTCTGGGCTCTTGATCTTGAAACAAAAATGGACAAAAGGGAAATATTAAGTCTTTATTTAAATATAATAAATCTATCACAAGGGTGTTATGGTGTGGGTGCTGCATCGGAATATTATTTTTCAAAGAGCGTATCGGAATTGTCGCTTTCAGAGTGCGCTTGTATTGCTGCAATAACTAATAGTCCGACCTATTATGATCCTATTAGAAATCCCGAAAACAATGAAAAAAGAAGAAATCTCATACTTGAACAAATGTATGAGCAGGGGTATATAACCGAGGACGAATACAATGATGCGTTAAACGATAAAATACAGTTAAATGTAATGCAATCCTCAGCAGAGAATGGAGTAAATTCGTGGTATGTCGATATGGTCATCAATGATGTTATGAAGGATTTGATGGCAGAATATGGGTATAGCCGTACTATGGCAAGTCTTATCGTTTATACCGGTGGGCTCGAAATATATACGGTAATGGATATGGAGATACAAGAAATTTTAGAGGAGTATTATAAAAAAACTGAAAATTTTTCCGCATCGGAAAAATCGGAGCTCCCACAATCGTCCATGATAATAATAGATAATTCAACAGGCGATATTTTGGGAGTGGCAGGCGCGGTTGGTGATAAAAGCGCAAACAGAATACAAAACTATGCAACCGATACAGTTCGCCCAGCAGGATCGGTTATAAAGCCACTTTCGACTTATGCCCCCGCTGTTGAAAACGGCATTATTACATGGTCAACCGTTTATGACGATACCCCCGTGAATTTTGGTAGTTATAACCTTGATCCTGAAAAAGGTAAAATAGTAGAGCCGGTAGCCTGGCCCAAAAATGCAAACGGAATATACAGAGGACTTACCAATATTAATTACGCTATTGAGCATTCAATAAATACCGTAACAGTTAAGGTTTTGGAAAGTTTAGGATTGGATACCTCGTTTAATTTTCTTTACGATAAATTAAGGATTAAAAGTTTGATTTATAGCGCTACGCTTGAAAACGGTGCTGTTATTACAGATAAGGATTATGCCGCATTGGCGTTGGGACAATTCAACTATGGAGCAACTGTCAGAGAGGTAAGCGCGGCGTATTCAATATTTGCTAATGATGGTATATACAATGATTATCGATCATATTATAAGGTTACCGACCAAAATGGAGATATAGTTTTGGATAAAGGATACCATGGAGAGGCAGTTATAAGTAAGGAAAATTCCGATGTTATGACAATGATGCTTGAAAATGTTGTAAAAAACGGAACTGCTAAGGATATAACGCTGGATAAATATATCGATTGCGCAGGAAAAACGGGTACAACACAAAACAAAAACGACCTATGGTATATTGGCTACACACCGTATATGATAGGTGGAGTTTGGTTGGGATATGAATATCCAACACCACTCAACGCATATCAAACTAATAAATGCATTGAAATATGGGACGAGGTAATGACGCTGGTTCACAAAAAATATATTGATGAGGGCAATGTAAAATCCTTTTCTGTCAGTGATAATGTTGTGAAATGCAGTTATTGCGTCGATTCGGGAAAGCTTATGACAAATGCGTGTCAGCTTGACCCGAGAGGTGATAGAAGCGAAACAGGATATTTTGTCAAGGGTACTGAACCAAGCGATCCTTGCGATAAGCATTTGGTCGTAAACTATGATACTATAAACGGTGGTGTGGTAATAGGGAACTGCCCGACCGAAAACACGATACAAATAGGACTTATAAATGTTGAAAGAAGCTTTCCTATGCAAATTTATATAACCGATGCGCAATATGCTTGGCGTAATATCGGATATGATGTGCTTCCCGAAACCTCGCCTTCTCTCCCATTTTACAACAATCTTTTGCCCCAGAATTCCTTTTGTGGCATCAGCAAGGTGGAAGCTCAGTATAACCGTGCGTGCAGAGAGCATTTTAACTATTTTGAGTGGAAGAAAAAACAGGAAGAAAGCGGATAATGTAAGGTCAGTAATGACCTTACATTATCCGCTTATCGTGTTTTATTGTTGATTTGCAAATTGACTGTAATATAACTCGTGGTAAAATCCTTTTTTCGAGATCAATTCTTGATGCGTTCCTTGCTCGATTATATTACCGTCCTTCATGACAAGAATTTTATCAGCATCCAGAATTGTAGAAAGTCTGTGTGCAACGATAAATGTAGTTCTGCCATTCATGATAGAATTAAATGCCTTTTGAATTTGTATTTCGGTTCTTATGTCAATAGAAGATGTTGCTTCGTCAAGTATTAGCATTTTCGGTGAACTAAGAATTACTCGAGCTATACATAATAACTGCTTTTGA
>JAGCJD010000074.1 GCA_017648425.1 Clostridia bacterium
ATAATATTGATATTGAATACGCTAAGCAAAAGGGAATTGTTGTTTGTAATGTCCCGGGATACTCGACAGATTCTGTGACTCAAGTAACATTTTCGTTTATTCTTGAGCTTGCTTCAAGCACCTCAAAATATGTAAGCTCCGTAGCAAACGGAGATTGGAAACGGGCATCGCAGTTTTCATATTTTAATTATCCTATAAATGAGATACGCGGAAAAACACTTGGAATATACGGACTTGGTACAATAGGAATGTCTGTTGCTAGAATAGCGCAGGAATTTGGTATGCGAGTTATCTCTTATACTAGAACGCCAAAGCAAGTGTCAGGCGTTGATATAGTGACGGAAAAACAGCTTTTTGAGCAGAGTGATTTTATAACATTCCACTGCCCACTTACCGAAAGCACTGCGAAAATAGTAAATGAGCATACCTTATCGCTTATGAAGCCGACATCATTTATAATCAATACCGCTCGCGGCGGAATAGTTGACGAGCAGGCGCTTGCTGAAGCGTTGATGTCAAAAAAAATAGCAGGCGCCGCACTTGATGTTTTGACGCATGAGCCGATGGCGGCTGACTGCCCATTGTTTGGCGTAGAGAATTGTATTATTACGCCGCATATAGCATGGGCTTCTATTGAATCAAGAACCAGACTTATAGATAAAGTTGCGCAAAATCTTCGTGCATTTTGCGATGGAGAACCAATAAACATAGTAAACAAATAAAAAAACAGGACGCAGTGATCTGCGTCCTGTAACTGAATTTTAGAGCGATGCGACAATAGCTGCGGTATCCTTTGCGATAACGAGCTCTTCATTTGTGGGAATGACATAAACAGTAACCTTTGAGCTATCTGTTGATATTCTTGTAGGATCAGAGCAACGGAAAGCGCGCTCATTTGCCTGCTTGTCAAGCTCAATTCCGAGATATTCCATATTGCTACAAACAAGTTCGCGGAGCATGGGACTGTTTTCGCCAATACCGGCGGTAAATACAACTGCATCAAGGCCGTTCATTATTGAAGCGTATGAGCCAATGTATTTTTTAAGTCCGTGCTTGAGAATGTTTACTGCAAGCATAGCTTTTTCGTAATTGGGATCGGTAGGACCTGCCTTTATAGCGTCTTCGATATCACGAGAGTCAGAGGAGAATCCCGTAACTCCGAGAAATCCTGATTTCTTATTCATTACATTGTTCATTTCATCAGTGGAAAGTCCTTCCTTATCCATTATGTAAAGAACAAGAGCGGGGTCTATATCGCCACAACGAGTTCCCATTTCAACACCTGCAAGAGGAGTGAATCCCATGGAAGTGTCCATTACCTTTCCACCCTTTACAGCAGATACCGATGAGCCGTTTCCTATATGACATGTAACGATCTTTGTTTCCTCAGCGGGCTTGCCGAGAAGCTTTATCATCTCTCCGCTTACAAAACGGTGAGATGTTCCATGCATACCATAGCGGCGGATACCATGCTTTTCATAGTACTCATAGGGCAGAGCATAAATGTATGCTTCGGGCTCCATAGTCTGATGGAATGCTGTATCAAATACGAGGACCTGAGGCTTGTCAGGCATTATTTCAAGACAACCCTTTATTCCCATAAGATGCGCTACCGTATGGAGAGGAGCAAATTCCTTGCAAAGCTCAAGCTTTTCAAGAACGTCCTCAGTCATGAGTATAGAGCCTGAGAAGAATGCTCCACCATGAACTACGCGGTGACCGATAGCTTGTATTTCATTCATGCTTGAAATACAACCGTCTTCCGCATCGGTAAGATATTCTACAACGAGCTTCATTGCATCTGCATGATCCTTCATGGGAGAAGCAAGCTTAGCCTTTAATCCTTTAACGAGCTGCTTGTGCTCGATAAGAGAGCCGTCCATTCCAATTCTTTCACAAATACCCTTTGCACCGACAATGTTTGTGTCTGTGTCAATAAGCTGATATTTGAGTGAGCTTGAACCGGCATTGACAACGAGTATGTTCATTTTTTCCTCCAAAGATAAAATTTTATAATAACATTATACTACAAACCCTGAGGTTTTTCAATAGAAAATAATATATTTTTTAAAAAATATTAAGAGGTAATATCAATGTCTAATTATTGCATTATAAGTGAATTCAATCCTTTCCATAACTGGCACTTGAATTTGATAAAAAAGGCTCGTGAATTGGGCGCGGATACGATAACCTGTATTATGAGCGGCAATTCCACACAAAGAGGAGAGCTGGCTATTACAGATAAATATCTGAGGGCAAGAGTGGCGTTGGAGCTTGGTGCAGATCTAGTGCTTGAACTTCCGTTTCCATGGTGCTCATCAAGTGCGGAATACTTTGCTAATGCATTCGTTTAGATTGCAAAATATTTTGGTGATGCTTTGTTTTTTGGCTCGGAATGCGGCAGTGTTGAATTCCTGTCAAAAGCGGCAGAATATTGTGAAACCTCGGAGTTTTACAGCGAGTATGATAAAAAGATTAAAAATGGCGAGCGTTCTGCGGCGTCGTTTGCTGAATGTTTAAAAGAACAGGGCTTTCCCGAGCTTTCTTCCAACGATATTTTGGGTATAGCATATATACGGGCAATAAACAGAATGGGATCTGAACTTTCTCCTGTTACCATTCAAAGATCTGGGGCGGGATATAACGATATTAACATATATGACGGGGTATTGCCGTCTGCGACCTCGCTCAGAAAAATGATAGACGAAGGGAGAGTAGACGAGCTTTCAAGCTTTATGCCCGAGTCAATGCTCAGAATAATAAAGCAGGAGGCTGCGCAAGAAAGGCTTACTAATATTTCCGAAGCGGATTCCGCAGTACTTAGCTTGTTCAGACTTTCACGCGAGGAAATCTTTGACGGTGTTGCGGAATCGCAAGGCGGTATTGTCAATAGACTTATCAGAGCTTCCCGTGAAAGCACATCGGTAAATGAGTTGCTTGAAAGGGTTGGAACAAAGAGATATACAGATGCGAAGCTTAGACGCGCAATGCTGTTTTGTCTTACCCAGACAAAACAGCATGTCTTAAAGGAAATTCCGCAATATACTACCTTACTTGCGGCAAACGAAAAGGGCAGAGAATTACTTTCGAAAAACAGGAAAAGAAAGGGCATAAGCGTAGTTACAAAACCCGCAGATGCTCCAAGGAACAGCGAACAGTTTGTTTTGTCCGAAAGGCTTGATACATATTATGCAGTGTCAAGAAAAAACAAGCTTACTGCAGATTTCTTTTTTCAAAAAAACGCATATGTTGTGAAATAACTTGACAAACAAAATTTACTGTGTTATAATACTTTAAATAGATACTTTTAGAAAGGAATAGTTGAAGTGGAAACTAGAGCAAAGGTCGGCGGAAAGTACCTTGAATATAAGGGTAAGCCGCTTGTAAGAGAAGGCGATACGATATGCTATGGAGATATGGAGGATAAGTGCGTTCTTATTCTCGAAATAATGTCGCATAAAAAAACTGAAAACGGAGAGCTTCCCGATAAAATACTCATTCAGGTAGTTGATCCTAAAAATCAAGCGAATATTTTAAGACAAGGCTCAAAGGACGGACTTTTCGAGGCGTTCAATCTCGGACTTATCTGGCTCGAGCATGAGTTGAAAAAGTCATAAGGCAAAAGCTCTGAAAAACTGTTAATTTTCAACAAAAGTAATTTTTTTTTGATTTTGCTATTGCAATTTTAAATTATTGTGATACAATATATTTATAATTCAAAACGGAGGTAATTTATCATGGCATACAAAATTTCCGATGATTGCATCGCTTGCGGAGCTTGTACAGAGGCTTGCCCTGTAAATGCTATAACCGAAGGTGATTGCAAGTATGAAATCAACCCCGATGAGTGCATCGAGTGTGGTGCTTGTGCAGAGGCATGTCCCGTTTCCGCACCTGTAGCTGAGTGATTTCACTTTATCCATAGAACATAAGGATAATACAAGGGGTGTTGCTGCAGCAACACCCCGTTGTCTTTTGGAGGTTTTTATGATAGATTACGAGCTTTTACCCGATGAGCGTCTTGACAAGGTGAATGAGGATATAACTCTCATACAAAAAAAGGACGGTCTTACATTTGGAACTGATGCTTTTTTGTTGGCGTCGTTTATAAAGGAACAAAAAAGCGCAAAAGCAGTTGAACTTGGTGCGGGTACGGGAATAATATCCTTGCTTTGCGCTGCAAGAAATAAGCTTGCCACTATTGAAGCGCTTGAAATACAAGAGGATTTTTTTGACATTACAACAAAAAATATAAAGTTAAATGGTTTTGAGGACAAGGTTAAGGCGCGAATTTGTGATATTCGTGATATATCCGCAAGGACTTTGGGATACGAAGCGGATGTGGTTTTTTCAAATCCTCCGTATATGAGTACCGATACGGGAAAAAGAAACAGTTCAGACAGAAAATATATCGCAAGGCACGAAGTCTGCGGAAATATTGGGGATTTTTGTTCGGCTGCATATCGTATTTTAAAGCATGGCGGAAAATTTTATTGCGTATGGCGACCTGATAGGCTTTCCTCACTGATGTCCGCGTTGATAGATAACAGACTTGAACCAAAGAGAATGGTGTTTGTGCATTCCGATTCTATATCTGAGGCATCAATGGTCTTGGTTTCTGCGACAAAGTGCGGTGCTGAGGGAATGCACTTGCTACCCCCACTACTTTTATACAATGACGAAATTAATGAAAAGGGTACTCGAAGCATGACGAAGAGAACCCAAAAAATATATGATACAATGAATTTTTCGGAGTGACCTTATGGAAGGAATGAAGCGTATTCTCAGCTATACAAGGCGTGCAGTTGATGACTATGAAATGATAAACGATGGAGATAAGATCGCAGTAGGCGTTTCGGCAGGCAAGGATTCGCTTACGCTTCTTTGCGCTTTGGCTGAACTAAGACGATTTTATCCAAAAAAATTTGAGCTTGTGGCTATTACTGTTGATATGGGATTTGAGGGTACGGATTTTTCAAATATAAAAAAACTTTGCGACGAGCTTGGTGTTGAATACCATATAGTTCCTACACAAATCTCAAAAATAATTTTTGATGTGAGAAAAGAAAAAAACCCGTGTTCACTTTGCGCTAAGATGCGCAGAGGTGCGCTTTACAGCTATGCACGAGAGATCGGTTGTAAATCGGTAGCGCTGGGACACCATTTTGATGATGTGGTCGAAACATTTATGCTCAATCTGTTTTACGAGGGAAGGTTGGGGTGTTTTCAGCCTGTTACTTATCTTTCTAACACTCAGATAACGCTTATCCGACCTATGATATATATGCCTGAAAAGGATATTCGCTATTTTGCTTCTAAAAATGAGCTTCCAATCGTAAAATCTTCTTGTCCTGCCGATGGCAATACGGAAAGAGAGCAAATGAAACAACTACTTCACAGTCTTGAATTGCAAAACAAGGGATTAAGATATCGAATTTTTGGCGCAATTCAACGGGGAGAGATAGATGGTTTTAAGGTTATGGGTAGAATGCAGGGCATAAAAGAGTATTACGAATAACAAATATTCATTTTTGCTCTTATTTTATCGTAACTACTTGTAAATTTAGGAAATATTTGTTATAATAAATATATACTGTTCGCGTTAATGGGGAACAAATTAATGTTACTTAAAAATGCACTTGTTTACAGAAACAGATATCGTGATTTTGTAACGACAGATATAAAAATTTGTAACGGAATAATTTCGGATATTGGTAATTTTCAAGATGAAGACGGAATGGATCTTAAAGGATATGCGATAGTTCCTGGACTCATTGATGTTCATACTCACGGTAGAGCAGGCTTTGATTTTGTAACGGCGTACGAGTCTGATTTGCCAATAATAGCACGGGATTATGCGAAGCACGGAGTAACTACCGTTATGCCGACATTGGCTTCCGCTCCTTTTGAGGAATTGGTTGCTCATACTAACAATATAAACAATTTTGTTCCCGAGAAAAATCAAGCCGATTTTTGCGGAGTTCATCTTGAAGGTAGATATTTAAGTACAAAGAGAAAAGGCGCTCACTTGGAAGAACTCATTGCGCCACTAAACGCCGATGAGCTGGAAAATGAGGTTTTTAGAAGTTGTAAGTCGCTTCAAATAACTGCGGCATATGAGCTTGACAATGACGGAAGCTTTCTGGCAAAGGTCATGGAGATAGGCGGGACTGCATCTCTGGGACATACAGACGCAACATTTGAGCAAGCGCGAGAGGCGGAGAAAAAAGGTATTGTTGCTTATACACATCTTTTTAACGCAATGCCAGCGTTACATCACCGAAGCGGTGGCGCTGTATGCGCTGCGCTTACAGGAAGCTGCTACGCAGAAATTATTTGTGACGGCATACATGTTTCTCCGGAGATGGTAAGTCTAGCTTATTCCTTGCTTGGCTGTGATCGTACTGTGCTGATTTCGGATTCAATGCAGGCGACAGGCTGTCCTGACGGGGAGTATTCAATTGCGGGAAGCGTTGCTGTTGTTAAGAACGGAGTTGCGCTTACACTTGACGGAGCATTGGCAGGAAGCACGCTCACACTTGATAACGCTGTAAATAATTTGATTGATTTCTGTTCGATTCCACTGACTGACGCTATACTTTGCGCTACCGAAAACCCTGCAAGGCAGGTCGGCGTTTTTGATAGCAGAGGTTCGATTGAGATAGGAAAAAGAGCAGACCTATTGATTATTGACAGCACTGATAGGCTTAGACTTATCAAGGTAATGGTAAAGGGAAATTTTATTGATTGAGAGGTTCAATTATGAAAGAAAAATATTATATAACAACGGCTATACCGTATGCTTCGGGAAAGCCTCATTTTGGAAACACTTATGAGGTCATAGCTACTGATGCTATGGCAAGATATAAGCGAGCAAGAGGATTTGATGTTTTCTTTTGTACGGGCACTGACGAGCACGGACAGAAAATAGAAAATCTTGCTAAGGAAAAGGGAGTAACCCCTAAGGAATATGCGAATGGCGTATCCACTATAATACAAAACATCTGGGATCAGATGGGCTCAACATACGATTGGTTTATCCATACTACTGATGATTATCATGTAAAAGCAGTTGAGAAAATGTTCAAACGCTTTTACGATCAAGGCGATATCTATAAGGGATATTATGAGGGCTGGTATTGTACACCCTGCGAGTCTTTCTTTACTGAATCTCAGGTAACTGACGGCAAATGTCCTGATTGCGGAAGAACACTTGAAAAGGGCAGAGAGGAAGCATATTTCTTTAAAATGAGCAAGTATGCTGACAGATTGATACAGCACATTGAAAGCAATCCCGAGTTTATACAGCCCGAGTCAAGAAAAAAGGAAATGGTAAATAATTTTCTTAAGGTAGAGGGTGGATTGCAGGATCTTTGCGTTACACGAACAAATACTCGTTGGGGTGTTCACACCTTTGATGAGACGCATGTGATCTATGTTTGGCTTGATGCGCTTTCAAACTATATAACGGCCCTTGGATATGATCCTGATAAGTCGTTTGACGAGCAAAGCGAGCATTTCAAAAAATATTGGCCTTGTGATGTTCATGTGATTGGAAAGGATGTTCTTCGTTTCCATACCATATATTGGCCTATATTCCTTATGGCGCTTGATCTTCCATTGCCAAAGCAGATATTTGGTCACCCATGGTTTAATTTTGGTGTTGATAAAATGTCAAAGTCGCGCGGTAATGTTATTTATGCAGACGAGCTTGCAGAGCGTTTCGGTGTTGACGGCGTAAGATATTATGCTCTCGCGGAAATGCCGTTTGCATCTGACGGAAGTATTACCTATGAGTCGGTAATTAAAAGATTTAATACCGATCTTGTAAATAACCTTGGAAATCTTGTCAAGAGAACTCTTGATATGCAAAAGAAATATTTTGATAAGGTAATTCAAGCACCTGTCGAAAAAACAGAGCTTGACGATGAGCTTGTTGCTTCTTGCGTAAAGGCTTACGATGCTCTTATTAAGAATATGGACGAATTCCGTGTTGCAGATGCGCTTGACGGAATATTCGAAATGCTCAGCAGAGCAAATAAATATATTGACGAAACGACACCGTGGTCGCTTGCAAAGGACGAAACTCAAAAGGCTCGTCTTGGTACAGTTCTATATAATCTGCTTGAAGTAATTCGTTGGGGTGCAGTAATGCTTGCTCCATTCATTCCCGCTACCTCAAATGAAATACTGTCACAGCTTGGATCCGACAAAACAACATATGACAGTATTGGAACTGCCAATATGTTTGGTGGTATGGAAAGCGGAAAGGCAGTTGGAGATTCAAAGGTTTTGTTTGCAAGAATTGACGAGGAAAAGCTCCTTGCAGAGCTTGAGGCAGAAATGGCGGCAAAAATGGCTGCGGCAGAGGCAGAAAAGAAAGCTCAAGAAAAGCCTGAGGGCTGCGCTCTTATCGGTATTGAGGACTTTATGAGCGTTGAGCTTCGCTCTGCAAAAGTAATTGCTTGTGAGAAAGTTCCAAAGGCAAAGAAGCTGTTAAAGCTTCAAGTAGATCTCGGTTATGAGCAAAGACAAGTTGTTTCGGGTATTGCAAAATTCTACGAGCCCGAGGATATTATCGGTAAAAAGATAATACTTGTTACAAATCTTAAACCTGCTGTGCTATGCGGAATAGAGTCGCAGGGAATGATACTTGCCAGTGGAGAGGAACAAATAAGAGTTGTTTTCTTATCAGAGGATACACCCTTGGGAGAAAGAATAAGATAAATCATTTTCAAGGGATTGTCAAATATCTTTGACAATCCCTTGATTTAAAGGAGAGCTTATGAAAATTTGTGTTGTTGGTTGTGGTCGTTGGGGTTCGCTTATTACATGGTATCTTGACAGAATGAAGCACGATGTAACATTATATGGTAAAGCAGATGCAGAGCAGATGCAAAGGTTTTTGAAAGATCGCACAAACGATCTGTTAGAGCTTCCCGAAAGTGTTAAGCTTTCTACGGAAATTTCTGATTTGTGTGATGCGGAAATTATAGTTATTTCAATTCCTTCTCAATCGTTAAGATCGTTCATGGGTGAGATAGAGCACCTTGAAATTAAAAATAAAATATTTGTTTTGTGTATGAAGGGAATTGAAACAGGAACGGGCAAGCGACTTTCTGAAATAGCAACTGAAAATATTGATAGCTCTAATGCGGTTGCAGTTTGGATTGGTCCTGGACATGTTCAGGAATTTTACGCAGGAAATCCTAACTGTATGGTAATCGACAGTAATAATGAGCAAGTAAAAAAACTGTTGGTAGAGGAATTTTCAGGTGATCTGATACGCTTTTATTATGGTAGCGACCTTATTGGAAACGAGATAGGCGCGGCTGCAAAAAATGTTATTGGAATTGCTGCGGGTGTTCTTGATGGATTAAACCTTTCTGCACTCAAAGGAGCATTGATGTCACGCGGAACTCGCGAGATAGCAAGGCTTATATCCGCTATGGGTGGAAACGAGCTTTCAGCTTATGGCCTTTGCCACCTTGGAGATTATGAGGCTACCGTTTTTTCAAAATACAGTCACAACAGACAATTTGGAGAGAGTATAGTTAAGGGAGAGAAATATACGCTTCTTGCTGAAGGATACTATACTACAAAGGCTCTGGTTGAGCTTGCTGACAGATATGATGTCGAGCTTCCCATATGCCGCGCCGTATATAATTTTCTTTGGGGTGGATCAAATGCCGAGAAGGAGATAAAAGAGCTGTTCAAGCGTAGCATTAAGCAGGAGTTTTAAATGGAAAACGAGATTTTAACTGTTACGGGTTTGTTTGATTCTCATGCTCATTATTTTGACAGACGCTTTGAACAAGAGACCGATGGAGCTGATTTGATACTTGAAAACGAGGTGTTTTCAAAAGGAATTGAAGGCGTTATAAATATTGGAACTAACAGCAAAACAAATCGCTTGTGTATAGAGCAGGCGAGAAAATACGACAAGATGTTCGTTGCAGTTGGAATACACCCAGAAGATGTGATCTGCACTGAAAATATAGAGGAAGATATCAAAGACCTCTATTCTCTTGTTGATAATATTGAAAAAAGAAAGAAAAATAAGATAGTAGCGATTGGTGAAATAGGTCTTGACTATCATTACGAGGGATACCAAAAACAACTTCAATTTGAATATTTTAAAAGACAGCTGGAACTTGCAGCAGAGCTTGATATGCCTGTGGTTATTCACGATAGAGATGCTCACGGAGATTGCTTTGATATTGTAACGGAGTATAAGAATGTTAAAGGCGTTTTTCATAGTTTTAGCGGAAGCGCCGAAATGGCAAAGGAACTAGTAAAGCGTGACTGGTATATTTCGTTTTCAGGTGTGTTGACATTTAAAAATGCCAGAAAAACAGTTGAGGTTGCGGAATGTATTCCGCTTGAAAAAATCCTTATAGAAACCGATGCGCCATATCTTGCACCACACCCGTACAGAGGTAGGATAAAACATTCGGGGTTAATGTACTTAACAGCGCAAAGGCTTGCTGAAATAAAAAGCACATCGATTGAAAATGTTATATCCGCCACAAGTAAAAATGCCAAGGATCTGTTTAGAATATAAAAAACACAAGGAAAAATTTCCTTGTGTTTTTTATTTATCAGAGTATTTCTATAAGACTTTCGTCCCACATAGCGGGGGACTCGTATCCAAGAAGATTTACCATGGTCGCCGCAACATTTGAAAGACCAAAGTTGCCCTCGTCCTTCTTCAACTGATATTTTCCAACATTAACATTGTTATATATTATGCAGGGGACCGGATTGAGCGTATGGCTGGTCTTTGCCTTGAATTTTCCATTCTTATCAGCCTTGGGCGCACCGGTCTTTTTGTCCATTTCGTACATTTCATCAGCGTTGCCGTGGTCTGCTGTAATAAGAGCAATACCGCCAAGCTTATCGAGAACCGTAAGAATTCTTGCCAATTGAAGATCAAGAGCCTCCATTGAGCATCTTGTGGCAAGCAATGAGCCAGTATGTCCTACCATATCTCCGTTGGGGAAGTTCACGCGCAAATAACGGTACTTTCCGCTTTCAAGGCACTCTATAAGCTTGTCAGTGATTTCAGCGCATTTCATCCAGGGACGCTGTTCAAAGGGAACTACATCGGAGGGAACCTCGATGTATGTTTCAAGTTCATCGGAGAATTTTCCTGAACGGTTTCCATTCCAGAAATAGGTTACATGTCCGTACTTTTGAGTTTCGGATATAGCAAGCTGAGAAATGTCGGTAAGAGTGAGATATTCGCTCATTGTATTTGTTATCTCGGGAGGAGAAACAAGATACTTGTTGGGAATATGGAGGTCACCGTCATACTCGAGCATTCCTGCGAATACTACCTTAGGAACACGAACTCTGTCAAATTTGTCAAATTCGCCCTCAGAAGCATCAAATGCCTTGGAGATCTCAATTGAACGGTCGCCTCTGAAATTGTAGAATATAACGCTATCGCCATCATTTATCGTTCCTACGGGTTCGCCGTTCTCAGCAATAACAAAGGGAGGGAGATCCTGGTCGATCACCTTATATTCAGCGCGGTAAGCATTAACTGCGTCCTCAGCGCAAGCAAACTGTCTGCCCTCACCCAAAACATGAGTTTTCCAGCCTCTGTCCACCATGGACCAGTCTGCCTCGTATCTATCCATAGTGACCTTCATTCGTCCACCGCCTGAAGCTATTTTTACATCAAAGTCAGAGGTTCTCAGGTCGCTCATGAATGTCTCAAAGGGGCAAATGTATTCGAGCGCGCTGGTTTCACCAACATCACGACCGTCAATAAGAATGTGAATTCTTACGCGGCTAACGCCTTCTTCCTTTGCTCTTACTATCATTGCTTTGAGATGATCTATATGAGAGTGAACATTTCCGTCAGAGAAAAGACCAATAAAATGGAGCGTTCCATTGTTAGATTTGACATTGGAAATAATCTCATTCCATGTCTGTGAAGCAAACATTTTACCGCTTTCGATAGACTGAGAAACGAGCTTTGCTCCTTGTGCGAAAACTTGTCCTGCACCGAGAGCGTTATGTCCAACCTCGGAGTTACCCATGTCATCATCGGAGGGAAGACCTACTGCGGTTCCGTGTGCCTTTAAGGATACCATGGGGTATTTTTCCATAAGCATATCAAGAGTAGGTGTGTATGCGGTAGCAACAGCATTTGCCTCGCTTATGGGTGCAAGACCAACACCATCCATTACTATTGTAAGAACGGGTCCTTTGTTACCGTCAAAATTAGAAAGTTTTTTAAGTGTTTCAGCCATAAATTGCCTCCAAAAATATTATTTCGATCCTATATAGTATACATCTATTTTTGCTTTTTTTCAATACGATAATTAAAAGTTTATAAAAAAGTTTAAAAATAATTACATTATTTATTCTGTAATATCAATATAACACTTGAAATTTTGAAAAGATAGGTGTATAATATGATTATATTATTAAATGTGTAATTGAAAGGAAATATATTATGGCAGAAGAATGCACACACAATTGTTCTACTTGTTCGTCTAACTGTTCTTCTAAGGAAAAAAATTCCCTTATGGAGCAACCTCACGAGCTTAGTAGCGTTAAACACATAATAGCGGTAGTCAGTGGAAAGGGCGGAGTAGGAAAGTCACTTGTTACCTCAATGCTTGCTGTTAATATGCAAAGACTTGGATATAAAACTGCAATACTTGATGCGGATATTACAGGTCCGTCTATTCCTAAGGCGTTTGGTGTTAAGTCAGGCGTTGACGGAGATAATAACGGAATGATACCGCCTACCACTACCTCGGGTATTGATATAATGTCAGTAAACCTCATGCTTGAGGATGAAACAAAGCCCGTTGTTTGGAGGGGCCCTGTTATTGCGGGAGCTGTAAAGCAGTTCTGGACTGATACGATATGGAACGATATTGATTATATGTTTATTGATTGCCCTCCGGGAACAGGAGATGTTCCGTTGACCGTATTCCAATCAATTCCGATAGACGGAATTGTTATTGTAAGTAGCCCTCAGGAGCTCGTTTCAATGATAGTTGAAAAAGCAGCGAACATGGCAAAAATGATGAATGTCCCCGTATATGGTTTGGTTGAGAACATGAGCTATGTTAAATGCCCTGATTGTGGCAAGGAGATATATGTCTTTGGTGAAAGTCATATTGAGGAGATTGCCGAAAAGTTCGGATACGATCTTCTAGGGAGAATACCCATGGATCCCAAGCTTTCTGCATTGGTTGATAAGGGCTGGATAGAGATGATGAACAACGATTATCTTGACACAGCTGCAGAAATAATAGTAAACCGCACGCAAAAAAAGATTTGAAATTCAAATGGGCGGTCGCCCATGCTTGGCGACCGCCCATATATTTATTTTGCGGAAATATAGTTACAGGTTATTGCTACTTTGTCGAGTGTTCCGTTTCCCATAAGAAAATCTATTTTCTGGTAATCGGAAATGCTACCTTCATAAAGAAGGTTCTTTAAATTCAAAGCCCCCTCAAAGGCATAAGCAGCAACTGCCTTTATATCTGTACTTAAAAGATAGTTTGCTCCGGGTTTGTTCATGGGGAAGCATACGAGCACGGTCTTATCCTTGGACATCAACACGCCTCCAATTGAGGTGTATACAGAGTTTTCACTATCTACATTAATTGAAACTAGGCTTGAACAGCCTCGGAAGACACCTGTTCCGATTGTTTTTATAGTTGCTGGAATGGTTATGGTCAAAATCTCGGTACAGTTTGAAAAAGCGCCATCGGTTATTTTAGTTACAATATCTCCCGAGGGACTGTATGCAGGTATCTTTAACTCCGTAGAAATACAAGTTCCAATACCGCTTATTGAACATGTACCATCACCCTTGCTTACATATTCAAGTCCATTGACACCACTCATGTCAATAGGCTCAACCGTATCGTCAATGACCTTGCTTGTGTCCTTTTGTGTATCGCTTTTGAATACGTTTATACCATCGCTACTTGAATCGCCTTGTTCTCCCGTTAAAGCGCTTTCATTCTTTCTTTGATTTGCAACTGTAAAGGTTATGACAACAGTAGCTATTATGAGAACTACTAGCACACCGACTATAATGAGCTTCTTTTTTGGAACGCTTTTGATTTTTTCAACTAATTTCATTTTTTCTCTCCTTGCTTTTGTTATACTGATATATTACCATATTTTGGAAATTATGTCAATCTAAATCGTTCGACATAAAGCAAGAGAAACTAAACAAAATAATAGGATTTTGATGCGTATCGCGTCTATTCAACAATAATTGATATAAATTTGAGAGATTTTTATGGGAATAAAAATAGGAAATTTTAATTTAGAGCATGGATTGTTTCTTGCTCCCATGGCAGGTGTTACAGATAAAACATTCAGACAACTATGTAAACGCATGGGCGCAGAATTCACCGTAAGCGAAATGGTATGCGCAAAGGCAATGTGCTATGAGCAGAAAAGCAAGAAAAAAACAAGTGAGCTTAGTGCAACGGCAATTCTTGCGAATGTTTCATATAATGAAATGCCCATGGCTGTGCAAATATTCGGAAGTGAACCAAGCTATATGGCTGAAGCCGCAAAAATGATTGAGGATAGATCATATAAGGGTTGCGTTGCGGATTGTCCCCCCGCTTCAATAGACATAAATATGGGGTGTCCCGTGCGCAAGATAACTTCAAACGGCGAGGGAAGCGCTCTTATGAAATCTCCCGAGCTTGCCGAGGAGATAGTTCGTGCTGTTGTAAGGGCGATTAACATTCCTGTAACGGTAAAAATTCGTTCAGGTTGGGATAAAAGTAATATTAATGCTCCTGAGCTTGCTAAAAGACTTGAAGCGGCGGGCGCTTCGTTGATCTGCATTCATGCGAGAACTAAGGAACAGATGTATACCCCCGGAATAGATTTGTCTATAATTGAAAAGACAAAGAACTCAGTAAGCATACCTGTTATAGGTAATGGAGATATTTATTCGGCGCATGACGCTGTGAATATGATAAAAAACACGGGTTGTGACGGAGTTATGGTTGGCAGAGGTTCTCAGGGTAACCCATGGATATTTTCTGAGATTTCTGCTTTATTGAGCGGTGAAGAATTTGTTCTGCCGACTGCGGAACAAAGATTTAGCACTGCAATATGGCAACTTGAACAAATGATAATAGAAAAGGGAGAGCGAGTAGGAACAGCCGAAGCCAAAAAGCATATGTCGTGGTACACAGCTGGAATAAGAGATTCCGCGCAGGCACGAAGGGAAATAATGCAGGCCTCATCATCAGAGCAAATAAAGGAAATTTTCTATGCGCTAATAGAAAACAATGCTCCTCTGGAAAATTAAATATATTGATATTAAAAAATCGGACTGCCATAAGGCAGTCCGATTCGGATATGCTCAATTAAAGAGTTTCAAGATATTTAACAACATCTCCAACAGTGGTAAAGCCACGAATATCATCATCGTTTATGCTA
>JAGCJD010000075.1 GCA_017648425.1 Clostridia bacterium
AATACTATCTTTCCGCCATCGGTGCGTCCCGTTATCGCCTCGCTCTTATTCTTGCTCCTGCCATCGCAAAGAACTCTAAGCGTCTTTCCCTCAAAGGGCTTGTTCTTTTCAAGTCCAATGCTGTTTTGGAGCGCGAGCAATCTTTCAAATCTCTCGCTTTTTATACCGTCGGGTATCTGCTCCATTTCAGCGGCGGGAGTTCCCTTTCTCGGCGAGTAGATAAACGAGTATATCATGTCGAACCTTGCTCTTTTAAGAGCTCTTAGCGTATCGGCAAAGTCCTCCTCGCTCTCACCAGGAAATCCTACGATAATATCTGAGGTTATTGTTGCATCGGGCATTTTTTCTCTTATATAGTCAACGATCCCAATGTATTTTTCAAAATCGTATCTGCGGTTCATAGCCCTAAGCACTCTGTCACTTCCCGACTGCATAGGCAGATGGAAATGACGCGCTATATGCTTTCCGCTCGACATAACATCTATAAGCTTGTGACTTGCGTCCTTAGGGTGGCTAGTCATAAAGTGCAACAGATAGTCTCCCTCTATTTTATCAAGCTCATACAGAAGATCGGCAAAATCGTATCTTGATCCCATATCCTTGCCGTATGAGTTTACATTCTGTCCAAGCAATGTTATATCCTTATAGCCTTGGGATACGAGTTCTCTTACCTCGCTTACAACCTGCTCCATTCTTCGGCTTCTCTCTCGTCCGCGAACATAAGGAACTATGCAGTACGAGCAAAAGTTATTGCACCCATACATCGCCGAAACCCATGCTCGGTAATTACTTGCGCGTCTTACCGGCATATCCTCGGCAACCGTATTTTCGGGCTCGTCCGAGCGAAGCACACGCTTCCCACTCCTTATTTTCTGCGCAACAAACTCGGGAAAACGATGTATTGACGATGTTCCGAAAAGCACATCTACATAAGGATAGCTGTTTCTTATAGCCTCAACTCTATGCCCCTGAGCCGTCATACAGCCGCAAACGGCTATTATAAGTTCAGGTCGCTTTTGCTTTAAATGCTTATACTGACCGACAAGCGACAAGGCTCTTTTCTCAGCGTGTTCACGAATGGCGCAGGTATTTACTACTATGAGATAAGCATCCTCGGGAGCTTCGACAGGCTGATAACCCATACTCTCCGCCATTCCCATCAGCTTTTCGCTGTCCGACTCGTTTTGCTGACACCCAAGCGTAAGCACGAACACCGAGCGGCGGTATCCGTTGCGCTTGAAAAACTCCTCGTTCTCCGAGCGAACGAACGCCATATATCCATTTTTATTCTCTATCTCCACAAGAGAGATCTCATTACATCTTTCTGACATGACACCGTCCAAAATATAATAAATTATTAGTTCCAGACACAATTACTCTAATTATATAATTATAATACAAATTTTAAGATTTGTCAAGTTCAAGAACCGTTATTTCTTCATTATTTCGTTAAACAAGCTTTCTTTTTTGAAAAACAAATGTGTAAAAAAAGGTTGAATTTTATAATGGGTTGTGGTATAATAACAAAAAAATATCTTATGTAAAGGAACTTATCGATATGCAAAAGCTATATAATGCCGTAGATAAATATAAAAAGCTGATCTACGATACCGAAAAGTATATTTTTGAAAATCCCGAAACAGGATATAAAGAAAAAAAGACCTCAAAATATCTTGAAGATATTTTTGAGAGCCTTGGATATGAGCTTACACGCGCAAAGGACATAACGGGCTTTTATACGGTTATAGATACAGGTCGCAAGGGTCCCGAGGTTTTGATACTTGCAGAGCTTGACTCTATTATTTGTCCCTCACACCCCAACGCGGACCCCGTAACGGGAGCGGCTCATTCCTGCGGTCATAACGCTCAGTGCGCCGCACTTGTGGGAATTGCCGCCGCCTTGAAAGAGCCCAATGCACTTGACGGTCTGTGCGGTAGAATACGGCTGTGCGCCGTTCCTGCCGAGGAGCTTCTTGAAATAGAATACCGCAGAGGACTTCGTGACAAGGGTATCATAAAATATTTCGGCGGTAAGAGCGAATTCCTTTACAGAGGATATTTCGACGGGGTTGATATTGCATTTATGGTGCATACCTCAATGACCTTCCGTGTCAATAGCGGCTCTGTTGGTTGCCTTGCAAAAAATATTACATATAAGGGTGTTGCCGCGCACGCAGGAGGTTCGCCCTGGAACGGAAAAAATGCACTTTACGCCGCAACCTGCGGAATAAATGCGGTAAACGCTATTCGTGAGACCTTCAAGGAATCCGATATCATTCGAGTGCACCCCATAATCACACAAGGTGGATCTATGGTAAACGCCATTCCCGAAGTAGCAACGCTTGAAAGCTATGTCAGAGGAAAGACCTACGAAGGCATCATAGAAGCAAACAAAAGGGTAAATCAAGCACTTTGCGGAGCGGCTCTTTCGCTTGGAAACAATATTGATATCGTGGACATTTCCGGATATTCTCCGCTTGTTAATGATAAAAACATGATCAAGCTTTGCCGTGAAGCCGCCGCTCAAAGTATTCCTCAGTACCCCTTTACAGAAAGTAGCGTATACAGCTCGGGCAGCACCGATATGGGTGACCTTTCCACTATTATGCCTGTCGTTCATCCTTACGCAGGAGGCTCTACGGGTAAATCACACGGAAATG
>JAGCJD010000076.1 GCA_017648425.1 Clostridia bacterium
GAGAAGCAGAAGACCAAGAGATACTACGGTATCCTCGAGAAGCAGTTCAAGAACTACTTTGAAGAGGCAGATCGCAGAGAGGGTATGACAGGTGAAAACCTCCTCAAGCTTATCGAGCGCAGACTTGATAACGTAGTATACAGAATGGGTATGGCAGAGAGCCGTAAGGAAGCACGCCAGCTCGTTCTTCATGAGCATTTCGAGCTTAACGGTAAGAAGGTAAACATTCCTTCTATAATCGTAAGCGCAGGTGATGAGATCAAGGTCAGAGAGAATTTCCGTTCTTCCGCAAAGTGCAAGGCACTTGCTGAGGGACTTGATTCCAAGATCGCTCCCAAGTGGTTGAGCGTTGACAAGGCAGGTCTTTCTGCTAAGGTTGTAGCTCTTCCCGCAAGAGAAGATATTGACTTTGAATTCAACGAACAGCTTATCGTCGAGCTCTACTCCAAGTAAGATGCCTTTGTTTTCGCAACTTCGGCTCTTACTTGTGCAGTCGGAGGTTGCGTAAAACGCACCGAAAGTTCGGTAAATGTAGAAAGCTTATGCTTTATAAAAATTATATTTAGGAGGGTTTATTTGGAATGATCGAGATAGAGAAACCTAATATTACTGCGGTTAGTCTTAACGAAGACGGAACTCATGGTAGATTTATAGTTGAGCCTCTTGAGAGAGGATTTGGAATTACGCTTGGCAACTCACTTCGCAGAATAATGCTTAGCTCGTTGCCCGGATATGCTGTTACAAGCATAAAGATTGACGGCGTTTTGCATGAGTTCTCAACAATACCCGGAGTAAGAGAAGATGTAACGGAAATCGTTCTAAATGTTAAGGGAATTATTGCTAAGATACACGGACACGCACCCAAGACTGTCATTATTGATGTAGTTGGAGAGCGTGATATTACCGCCGGCGATATAAAGCTGGATTCCGACATTGAAATTCTTAACCCCAATCATCACATTGCAACTGTTGGAGAAGGCGAGAGATTCTATATGGAGCTCACCTTTGACCACGGCAGAGGATATGTTTCTCAGGAACGCAACAAGCAGCTGGACGCTCAGTTGAGAACGGCTAATGTTTCCGCTCCTATAGGAACCATCTTTACCGATTCGATCTACACTCCTGTTTACAATGTTAATTATTCGGTTGAGAATACGCGTGTTGGAAATGTAACTGATTTCGACAAGCTTACGCTTGATATTCTCACTAACGGAACGATAAGCGCAAAGGAAGCGATTTCATTCGGAGCCAAGATTCTCAACGAGCATCTCAACTTGTTTGTTGATTTGTCAGACGAGGCGAAGAATGTAGAGATTATGGTCGAAAGAGAAGAAACCAAGAAGGAAAAGGTTCTTGAGATGACCATTGAGGATCTTGACATGTCTGTTCGTAGCTTCAACTGCTTGAAGCGCGCAGGCATTGACACGGTAGAGGACTTGACGAACCGTACCGAGGAGGACATGATAAAGGTAAGAAACCTCGGAAAGAAGTCGCTTGAGGAAGTTATTCAGAAACTGCATTCTTTGGGTCTTGACCTCAGAAAAGAGGAAGAATAATTCCGTTTGGAATTTCTTTGAGAGTGCATAGATTAGATTAATTACGGCAAAAGGAGGGATTTATAATGCCCGGAACAAGAAAACTTGGCAGACCTACCGCTCATAGAAAAGCTATGATGCGTGGTATGGTAACCTTATTGCTGGAGAACGGACAGGTTGAAACAACACTTACAAGAGCTAAGGAAGTTCGTTCAATAGCTGAAAAAATGATTACACTTGGCAAGAAGAATACTCTTGCAAGTCGCCGTGCGGCACTCGCTTATATTACTAAGGAAGAGGTTGTAACAAAGGTATTTGTTGAGCTTGCTCCCTTGTATGCAGAGCGTAATGGTGGATATACACAGATATTCAAGCTCGGTCCCCGCAGAGGTGACGGTGCTGAAATGGCAATAGTAAAGCTTATCGACTATGTAAAGCCTACTGATGATAAGAAGGCTAAAAAGGATAAGAAAGAGAAAAAGGTTGAGGCTCCCGCAATCGAGGGCTAATTCCTGAACAAAGCGTATCCGCTTATGCGGATACGCTTTTTCTCGTTTATAAGAGATTTTTTAAGACCTGATAAAAGCCGTCTATCTCTGGCTGACGGTTGAATGCTCCAAGGCTTAAACGAACGGCTCCGCCCTCGGGAGTGCCGAGCGTTTTGTGGGCAAGAGGGGCGCAATGATACCCACCGCGGACGCATATATTCCTTTCATTGAGAGCCGATGCGACCGCCTCTGAGGATTGATCGTTGATGTTCCACAAAATGTTCGAGCCTAAGTATTGCGGCGCATAGACTGTAATTCCTCGTGTGTTTCCCAAAAGCTCGAGAGCGCGCTTGCAGAGCATTTCCTCGTGAGCGAAAATTGATTGAGGAGTTTGCTCCCTTACATACCGAAGCCCTGCCCATAGCCCCGCTATGCAGGGAGTGGATAGTGTTCCCGCCTCGTATCGCTCGGGCGCATCGTCAGGCATTTCGGGGGAGAGAGAATTTATTCCGTTTCCGCCCTCGATAAGCGTATCGAGGGATACATTGTCGCCCAGCACCACAAGACCGCTTCCTTGTGGGCCGTAAAGTCCCTTGTGACCCGGGACGCAGAGCGCGTCAATATTCATTTCGGTGACATTTATAGGAATGTGTCCTGCTGATTGCGCGCCATCTACGAGGAAAAATATTCCGTGTCGGTGGCAGAATGCGCCTATTTCCTTAATGGGAAGCCTTGCCGAGCAGATGTTTGAAGCGTGAGCGCATACCACCATTTTTGTTTTTGGCGTTATATGCTTTGCTATATTGGCGCACACGAGGAGAGGAGAGCATTTATCCTGAGCGGTCATGGATTTGAAAATGCTGTATGTTATTTTGCCCTCAGCTGCCAATTTATGTATAGGACGCCATACGGCGTTATGCTCCATATCCGATATTATCACATGGTCTCCGTCTTTCAAAATGCCCTTGATAACTGCGTTTATGCCGTATGTCGTGTTGGGCGTGAAAAATATTCTGTCGGGATCGCTCGCACCGAAAAGCTCGCTTGCAAGCTCGCGGCATTCAAAGACCTTTTTTGCTGCGGCAAGCGAGAGGGAATGACCGCTTCTGCCCGGATTACCGCAATAGGTAGCCATACATCTTCTGACCTCGTCGAGGACACACTGCGGCTTTGGAAAGGTCGTTGCGGAATTATCAAAATATATCATTTTGCCTCAACTCCTCCCCATTCCTTGACATGTATTCCAGCTGACGCGAGAACATTTTGCACATTTTGCAGTTGGTTGCATGAAAAATTAACACTCCAAACACAGCCCTTGCGAGTTTCGGAGGAATCTATTTTGTTTATATTTGAGGGAATGGCGGCGCTTGCCAATGCTTTTTGAGCCTTTTGAGCGTTTGTCAGCGAACCCATTATGGCTCGGC
>JAGCJD010000077.1 GCA_017648425.1 Clostridia bacterium
CGTCCAATACCGTAAATATAGGTAAGAGCAATTTCTATACGCTTATTGTTAGGAATATCAACACCAGCTATACGAGCCATTCTGTTTATTCACCTCTCTGTTAGATTTTTCGGCTTAGCCCTGTTTCTGCTTGTGCTTGGGGTTCTCGCAGATAACCATTACTTTGCCTTTTCTCTTAATGATTTTGCACTTTTCGCAAATCTTTTTTACGGATGGTTTAACCTTCATTTTATTACACCAACCCTTTCTTTTTTTACTTTGCACGCCAAGTGATGCGTCCTTTGTTGAGGTCGTAAACCGAAACCTCAATGGTCACCTTATCACCGGGCAAAATTCTAATATAATTCATTCTGAGCTTTCCTGAAATATGAGCCGTTACAATATGCTCATTGGGAAGCTTTACCTTAAAGGTCGCGTTGGGGAGAGCCTCCACAACTACGCCTTCAAACTCTATAACATCATCCTTTGGCATAACCTTTCCTCCTAAGTTATATGTGACTGTTCAACCTTACCACTCGCTATCCACGAGAGTCGTTATTATAACGCCCTCAGATGTAAGCGCAACGGTATTCTCATAGTGAGCCGACAACGAGCCGTCACGGGTTTTTACCGTCCAGCCGTCAGGCAACTCATAAACCTCTTCCGAGCCAATGTTTACCATAGGCTCTATCGCCAATGTCATACCTGAGCATAGGCGAGCTCCGCGTCCTGCAGTCCCAAAATTCGGGACATCGGGGGACTCATGAAGTGCGCGACCGATACCGTGTCCGATATATTTCTTTACAACGGAAAATCCTGCGTCCTCAACATGCCTCTGAATGGAATTTCCAAGGTCGCCAATACGGTTACCTGTTTTTACAGCCGCAACGCCACAGAAAAAGCTTTCTCTCGTGACCTTTATAAGTCTTGATGCTTCTTCACTGACGCTTCCAACAGCAATCGTTCTTGCGCTGTCACCGTGAAATCCCTTGTAGAAGGCGCCCACATCTATCTTAACAATGTCGCCCTCCTTAAGTATCCGATTTTTTGACGGAATACCGTGGATGACCTCATCATTAATACTGATGCAAGCAGATGCGGGAAATCCGTTATACCCTAAAAATGACGGCTTTGCGCCACATTTTTCGATATATTCTCGAATAACCGTATCAAGCTCCTTCGTGCTTATCCCCTCGCGAACGCGCTCACGGGCGACGAGTAAAGCCTCGCCCGTGATGCGTCCTGCCTCCAGCATAGCGGAGATCTGAGCTGAATTTTTTAGTTGGATCATGCTTTACGCCTCAAATTTTGAAAGAGCATTCATAACTGCGGCAGTAGTGTCCTCAACCTTTTCCTGTCCTTCAACACAAATAAGCAAGCCTCTTTCCGCATAAAATTCTTTAAGCGGCTCAGTTGTCTTATGGAATGTATCCAAACGGTTGAGCACCGTTTCTGCTGCGTCATCATCTCTTGTATAAAGTGAAGCTGAGCATGTGTCACAGACATTTTGTACCTTAGGGGGATTATACTTTACATGATATGAAGCGCCGCAACCGGAGCATATTCTGCGTCCGCTCATGCGTTCAACTATCTTTTCGTCCGCAACCTCAATGCTGAGAGCAGCGTCTATTCTCACGCCCATCTCCTCCAAGGCCTCAGCCTGAGGGATAGAACGGGGGAATCCGTCAAGTATAAATCCGTTTTTGCACTTGTCTGAAGATAGATAATCTTTAATAATTCCTATAACTACGTCATCAGGAACAAGCTTGCCCTCGTCCATGCAGGACTTTGCGGCAACTCCGAGAGGAGTTCCCTCTCTAACCGCTGCGCGGAGCATATCGCCCGTGGAAACAGCGGGAATGTTCCACTTTTCTGAAATTTTCGCTGACTGAGTACCTTTACCCGCGCCGGGTGCACCCATTAGTATCAAATTCATAGTATTTCCTCCGAATGGAATATAGGAATTAATCAAGGAAGCCCTTATAGTTTCTGAGAGACATTTGAGCTTCAAGCTCACGTGTCGTTTCAAGAGCAACACCGACAACGATCATCATAGAAGATCCGCTGAACGCAAGGGCTGCAAACAGATCCTTGGTAGCCTCGAAATATCCTGTGATTATGTGTACTATCATCGGGAAGCAAGCTATAAACGCTACAAGCAAAGCGCCAACAAGAGTGATTCTGTTAAGAACCTTCTTGATAAACTCAACCGTAGGTCTGCCGGAACGGATTCCGGGAATAGCTCCGCCATTGTTCTTTATATTGTTTGCAACCTCTACGGGGTTGAAAGAAATAGCCACATAGAAGTAAGCAAAAGCAATGAGAAGTATCAGAAATACTATAAGATAGGGCCATGTGTTATAATTAAACACATTTTCAACAAACTTTGTGAACCAGTTTTCCTTGCTCATAAAGCTTGTGATAGTTGCAGGAATTGCAACTATGGAGTTAGCAAAGATTATGGGCATAACTCCGGACATATTTACCTTTATCGGAAGGTTCGTGTTCTGTCCGCCATACATCTTTCTACCAACGACACGCTTTGCGTACTGTATCGGTATTCTTCTCTCTGCATCAGACATCCATACGATAAGCATTATCATGCCAACGAGGATGAGAACCTCGAATACTGCAAGGGAAATGCCAACTGCCATATGGAGCTTTTCGCTTGTTGCAAGACTCCAAATAGACAGGAACATTGAATAGAAGCCTGCAATGATGTTAGCAAAGAGTATGATCGAGATACCGTTTCCGATACCGTGGTCATTGATCTTCTCTGCAAGCCACATTACAAGAGCCGCACCTGCACAGTAGCAAGCTACGATTATTGCATAATGGAAGAAGGAGGGTTTTCCACTCTCCGTAATTCCTGCGAAATCAATAAGCAAATCGTTATTCGCAAGGAACATTGCATAACCGATACTCGTTACGAGCGCGAGAGCAACCGTTACAACACGGGTAATTGCTGTTATCTTCTTTCTACCGTTCTCTCCGTCCTTTGAAAGTCTTTCAAGGGGCGGGATAGCAATAGTAAGAAGCTGCATAACTATGGACGCCGTAATATACGGAGATACGCCCAAAGCCAAAAGCGTTGCCTTTCCGAGTGCTTCACCCGAAAGGATGTTGAGGTATTGAAGGATTGTGCCGCTAAATAAATCTGATGCCTGCTTAAAGTTATCAGGGTTTACATAAGGCACGGGGATATTAGCTCCCAGACGGTAAAGAACGATGATAAGCATTGTGAAGAGGAGCTTTTTCTTAAGCTCAGGTATTCTCCAGGCGTTTTTCAGCGTCTTGAACATGCTTATACCTCCTCAGTCTTTCCACCTACTGCTTCTATCTTTTCCTTAGCTGTTGCCGAAAAGACCGTTGCTTTGACGGTAAGTTTCTTGGTAAGTTCGCCGTTTCCGAGAACCTTAAGTCCATCAAGGGGCTTACGAACTATCTTTGCTGCTACCAATGTATCCAAGTCAACTACTGCGCCGTCATCAAACTTGTTAAGAGCTGCAACATTTACTATCGCATAGTTTACAGCAAACTTGTTGTTAAAGCCTCTCTTGGGAAGCTTTCTGTAAAGAGGAAGCTGACCTCCCTCAAATCCGGGACGCACACCGCCGCCGGAACGGGCATTCTGACCCTTGTGTCCCTTACCTGCGGTCTTACCGTTACCGGAACCGGGGCCTCTACCCTTACGCCATGCTGCCTTAGCAGAGCCCTGTGCGGGTGAAAGTTCATTAAGTTTCATTTTTCTCTACCTCCTTATGCGTTTTCCGTCTTTACGAGGTGGGAAATTACCTTGACCTTGCCCGCGAGAACTGCGTTGTCCTCGTGAACGATACTGTCACCGATCTTGTTAAGTCCCAAAGACTTAGCTGTTGCCTTCTGGTTAGGCTTTGCGCCTATAAGGCTTTTTACGAGAGTTACTTTTTTCATTGTTTAACCCTCCTTAACCTTTAACCTGTTCAACGGTGATATCGCGGATCTTTGCAACCTCTTCAGCGGAACGGAGCGCCTCAAGTCCTGCAATCGTTGCCTTAACAACGTTGGTAGGATTGTTGGAGCGCAAGCACTTAGCGCGAATGTTGGAAACACCAACGAGCTCAAGCACTGCTCTTACCTTTCCGCCGGCGATAATACCGGTACCGGGAGCGGCGGGCTTAAGA
>JAGCJD010000078.1 GCA_017648425.1 Clostridia bacterium
GACGGAAGCATCGTTGAAATACGTTGCACCGCAGACCTTGAAACCAGAAACGGAAATCCCGTTGACGGCAGAAAGATAAAGGGTACTATCCATTGGCTGTCCGCTCAGTTTGCAAAGGACACCACGCTTATGATATACAACCGTTTGTTTACCATAGAAAATGTAAACGCTATCCCCGAGGACAAAACTTACAACGACTACCTCAACCCCGAATCGCTCACCGTTGTAAAGGGAGCAAAGATAGAACCCTCTCTTGCAGAAGCAAAGCCGGGAGATAAGTTCCAATTCGTAAGAGATGGATATTTCTGCAAGGACACAAAGAACGAAAACACATTCAACAGGATAGTTGGACTTAAAGACAGCTTTCCCGCCAAGAAAAACTAATTTGTATAGGAGCGGAACATGTTAAGTTATATAGTATTAGGATATCTCGCTTTAATTTCCTTGGTATCCGTAATAGTTTGTATATACGACAAAAAGATTTCCAAGAAAAATAAGGTTCAGTTAAGAATTCCTGAAAAGACCTTGCTTTTGCTTTCGGCTATCGGAGGCTCGGTTGCCATGTTTATTACAATGCTTGCCATAAGACACAAAACGAAGCATGTAAAATTCATGCTTGGAATTCCGCTGATAATAATTTTACAGATCGCCGCAGTAATAGCAATTTTAACTCTGCTTTGATCTACAAACACTTAAAATCCCCAACTGAAACGAGAGGATAAAAAAATGCAACCAGAGCTTTCAAGATTTAGCCTTATATATCCTGATGAGCAAACTCAAAGCTATCACTATGATCGTAATAACAGACCTAATATAGACATGTTCGTTCTTGACGAGCTTGGTCTGCTTGAAGTTCTTGATCTCAAAAACAGCAATCTTGACGAATATTTTACATCTGACCCCAAGGTCATAAAACACAGAATGAGCGTGTTTGACGATATGCTGAAATTTCCCGAAATATCAGCAACACTTAACAAGCTTATTCCTATCCTTACGGATATAATGGAGCTTCGCCGTCTTGAAGCAGATACGGGAGAAACCGAATCTTACCTTGAAAGCATAACAGAAATAGAGCTTTATATAGCAAGCATTTCTACTCTCAACGCTGGACTTTCCGAAATAAAGGATAAGCTTAAAAGCGATGCATTGCGTACACTTGCTTTCCGTATTTCTGAGCTTGCTGAAAGTGACTACTACAAGGAGCTTAACATAAAGCTCTCGGAGCTTACAAACCGTGTGCGCGATATACGCAGCGTAACAATCGGCGTCAACCTTGATGCTCAGCTTCGCCCTTCAAGCGCAGGCGTTCTCTCTATAAACCCAGAGCCGTTCCGTTCGGGTGATGTTCTTGAAAAAATACTTCGTCTTAATTTCAAGGACGATGAATATACCTGTATTGCAAATCTCGTTCCGTTCAGCAAAAAACAATCAGAAAACCAAAAAACAGCGCTCGCTCTTGCATTCAATTCAGCGATAAACGATGTGTATAAGCAGTCGTTGCGTTCATGGAAGCGTATAGTTCAAAGCTATGTATTGGAAAACACTGACTTTTTGCTCAATCTCATACCCGAAATAGAATTTTTGGTAAAGGGTACAGCGCTTCTTCGCACTCTCAAGTCAAAGGGACTGTCGCTTTGCATTCCCGAAATTCCCGAGGATAACGAAAATGTGTTTGACGCTGTCGAGCTTTACAATCCATGCGTTGCGCTTAAAGTTGATTACGATATAGTAACCAACGATCTGAAAATGGATCGCGACAACGCTATGATATATGTGCTTACAGGTCCTAACCGAGGCGGTAAATCTGTTATAACCTGCGCTATCGGTCTTTCGCAAGTCATGATGCAGCTTGGAATGTTCGTACCTGCCGCCAGCGCAAGAATAAGCATTGCCGATGGAATTTTTACACACTTCCCCACAGGCGCTGACGACACAATAGACAAGGGACGCTTGGGTGAGGAGTGCGCAAGGCTTCGTGATATTTTTGAGTGTATTTCTTCCCGTAGCCTTGTATTGCTTGATGAATCGCTTTCTTCAACAGGCTCGTTTGAGGCATCATACATTGCCGCCGAGGTGTTGGCGGGACTTTCGCGTATAGGTTGTCGTACTCTTTTCTCTACCCACCTTCATGAATTGGCAGCAGAAATAGACAACATAAACGCCAGAACTGCGCCTGAGAACGGAATGCCAATAGATACACTGGTAGCGGGAATTGAGGATGGAGTTCGTTCCTTTAAAATATTCCGCCAAAAGCCTGATGGAAAGAGCTACGCTCGTGATATTGCAGACAAATACGGGCTTTCCTATGAAAATATAGTAAGCAAGATAAAATAACTAAGGAGTTGAATTATGAAAAACGAACTTTTAAAATTACTCGAAACTGATGCAAGATATACTCCCGAGCAGCTCTCTGTAATGCTTGATATTCCGCTTGAAACCGTAATATCATACATAGACGAGCTGGAAAAGAACGGAACTATTCTTGGATACAAGACCGTTATTGATTGGGAAAAGACTAACCGTGAATCCGTTACCGCTATGATAGATGTAAAGCTTACCCCTCAAAGAGGAAAGGGCTATGACAGAGTTGCGGAAAAAATATATAATTACCCTGAGGTGCAATCGGTGTACCTTATGTCTGGCGCATACGACCTTTCAGTTCTGATAGAGGGAAAAACCATGAAAGAGGTTGCTTTCTTCGTTTCGCAAAAGCTTGCGCCTATTGATGAGGTCATATCCACGACCACACACTTTGTTCTCCACAAGTACAAGGATACGGGTGTGTTATACGATGCTGTACTTGATATTGATGAGAGAGGAAACTGTAACTGATATGGATTATTCAAAGGTATTATCAAAAACCATTGTGGATACGGAAAAATCCGGTATCAGAAAATTTTTCGACATAATGGAAACAATGGACGATGTCGTAGGATTAACTGTCGGACAGCCTGATTTCGTTACCCCGTGGCACATACGCGAGGCAGGAATTGAAAGTCTTGAAAAAGGAAAGACCTATTATACATCAAATGCAGGAACACTCGAACTCAGAATTGAGATAGACAAATATCTCACAAGGCGTTTTGGCGTTTCTTATTCTCCAGAAAAGGAAATAATCGTTACCGTTGGTGGTAGCGAAGCTATAGATATAGCTGTTCGCTCAATAATCGAGGCGGGTGACGAGGTTATTATACCAACGCCCTCATTCGTATGCTATGCTCCTATAACGAGAATGGCAGGCGGTGTGCCTGTTATTATTGAAACAAGCGTAAAGGATAAATTCAAGCTCACACCCGAGGCTCTTAAAGCAGCAATAACACCCAGGACAAAAATGCTCGTGCTTCCCTACCCCAACAACCCAACAGGAGCAATAATGACGCGCGAGGAGCTTAAAGATATTGCTGAGGTATTAAAGGACACCAATATAGTAGTTCTTTCAGACGAAATATATGCAGAAATGACTTATGGCCACGAGCACTGCTCGATAGCCTCTATTGAGGGAATGAAGGAGCGTACAATAATTGCAAGTGGATTTTCAAAGGCTTACGCTATGACTGGTTGGCGTCTTGGATACCTTTGCGCTCCCGCAGTTATGATCGAACAAATGCTCAAAATACACCAATACTGCATAATGAGCTCACCCACAACATCACAGTTTGCGGCTATTGAAGCGCTCAAAAACGGTGATGACGATGTAAAAATGATGGTCGAGGAATACAACCGCAGACGCCGTTATATATACAACGGTCTTAAAGGAATCGGCATAGATTCCTTTGAACCAGAGGGAGCATTCTATATATTCCCGAATATTGGACAGTTCGGCTTATCAAGCGATGACTTTTGTTCTCGACTTCTTTACGATTACAAATGCGCAATAGTTCCCGGAAACGCTTTTGGAGCAGGTGGAGAGGGCTTTGCCCGTATTTCCTACGCTTACTCTATAAAGCATATCACCTTGGCGCTGGAGCGTATAGAAAAATTCGTAAAAACTCTATAATTTTAACAAAAAAAGCAACAGGCTGATGTCTGTTGCTTTCATTTATTACATGAGCATTAAATAAAAATAGTAGATAATCCCGTATATCATTCCTGAAATAGTTCCGTAAAACAGAACAGGTCCTGCTACCGAAAATATTTTTACTCCTATTCCGAGAACAAGCCCCTCCGCCTTACTGTCTATCGCAGGAGATGCGACCGCATTGGCAAATCCCGTAATTGGCACGAGTGTTCCCGCACCTGCATGCTTTGCAATTTTATCAAAAACCCCAAAGGCGGTTAGCACTATCGCTATTTCCGCCAAAGTAATAGAAGCAAGAGCCGAGGCATCGGACACCTCAAAATCCCAGATAAACATATAAAGTTCTCTAAACCCCTGAGAAGCGACACATATCACACCCCCTATCAAAAAAGCCTTTACACAATTTTTAAGAATAGGCGTTCTTGGCGCATGAGCCTTGGCATATACCTTATAATCCTCTTTACCTAAATTCATAGATATAACCTCGTGATCGTTTTTTATTATTTTATCACGAATAGCTTTTTTTATTCTTTCGGTATTTACAATTGAATAAATTTGGTGTATAATATTAAAGGTAAGCAAATTGAATACACAACTCGAAAGGAAATAAACCATGGCAAAATGGAATGAAATACGCTCAAGCGTAAGTCGCGCAGCCAATAGCACTGTAAAAAAGACTGAAAAATTTGCAGAAACCGCTTCCATGCATGTAAAGCTTGCAAGGCTTATGTCAAAAAGAGATGAGCAATTTGAAAAATTAGGAAAATTGACCTACAAGCAACTGAAAACCGATGAATCATATGCCGAGGAGATCGCGGCTATTATTTCTCAAATCGACAGCTTAGGCATTCAGATAGTAAAGCAAAAGGCAATAATAGAGCAAGCAAAAGCTGAAAAGGAAGCAAAAAAGGCAAAAAAGGCTCAGGCTGATATGCAAAGTGCTGATGAAGAAGAGTGCGTTGATGCCGTAAAGGAAATAATTGATTCAAGTATTAGTGATTGACGCATATGTGGAGCAACAATTAAGTTGCTCCTCTTTTTTATGTAAATATAATGTATTTTTTGATTTTTCTCTTGAAATTTAAAGAATTGTATGGTATAATAATATCAAGAGGTGATGTTATGATAAAAATAATTTCTTGTGAAGCGATCACGGCCTCCCCAGAATCAGATAGGCTAGTTCTCAATTCACGCTTTATGCAGCTTTCATTTATTCTTGACGGCGGAGTTTATGTAAACAAAGAATACATGACAGTCGCGCAAGGATTTTTTGTTAACAGTTCCACAAATGTAAAACTTGTTCCCGACAAGAGTAGCAATTGCAGTATATGTAACTTTTTACTTGACGGAGATGATAGTGAAAAGCTTCTCCATGAGCGTTCTCTTTCCTCTGATGAGTTCGTAAAATTCACATTAAGTGACACTCCTGCTTATCTTGATTTCATAAGAATATTATCAAAATATGATTTTTCGCAAGCCAACGATGCCTTTTGTCAAGCTGCGGCAAAGCTTTTGTTATCGTTTATAAAATCGGAAAACACCTCAAATTACAAGCCGATATATTCAAACCCGTATCTTGACAGGGCTGTTCGCTATATAAACGATAACATAGCCTCCGAGCTTCGCGTAGAAACGATAGCAAGTATTATCGGTATTGATAGAATGTATATGCGCAATCTGTTTTTCGAGCATTTGGGAATGTCAACAATGGATTATATAATGCAAACGAGAATATCTCGCGCCAAGGAGCTTTTATCCAATGAAAAGCTTTCTATCACGAGTGTGGCAAATTCGGTTGGATACCGTGATGTTCTGGCATTTTCAAAGGTCTTTAAAAAATATGTCGGGGCTTCCCCCACGGAATTCAGAACAGGCGCAAAAAAGGTACAGGTTCGAAAGAAAGAAGATGTGCCGATATTCATTCTTTGATATTATTTTTACATTTATTATTTTAATAATATATTTTTTGTACATAAAAACTCTGGTTTATTACACAGAGTTTTTATGTTTTTATGAGTTTTTTGTGCTAAAATGAATTTAAGATTTTCGAAAGTCTTAATTTTAAGAATAGTACGGCATATACAAAAGCAATACTTAAATTGACATGCTTTTTGGTCGACAATTCAACAAAAAGCCAACACCCGCCAAAATACGGCTAAAATTCAATCAAACAGACGCAAAAATATTGACATAATAATATAAAAGTGGTATAATATCTATTATAAGTAAATTTTATCCTTGGTGGAGATAAATAATGAAAAAGGTTGACGCTACTATTTTAAAAGAAACAAAATATATAGCAATCTGGGTGCTTATTTTCAGTGCGGTTATGGAAGCTGTATTTCTGCTCATTGGAAAGTGGAACTACACCGTTCTGCTTGGAAATCTTTTGAGCGCCTCGGCGTCTGTTCTTAATTTTTTCCTTATGGGAATTACAATACAAAAAGCGCTTGACAAAGATGTCAAGGAAGCTAAAACCGCTATGAAGGTTTCCCAGTTGTACAGGACTTTGCTACTGCTTGCCGTTGCAATAATAGGCGCAGTTCTTCCCTGCTTTAACTTATGGGCAGTCATTATTCCGTTTTTGTTCCCCCGTATCGCCATAGCAATACGACCTATTATTGATAAAAAAAGCAACAAATAACTCTGAGAGGAGATAGCATACAGTGAAACGAAAGAGCCGCGGCTTTTTAGCGGTAGATATTCTTCTTATAATATTGATGATCCTGCCGCTTGTAACGGGAATGGTAATAAAGGTTCTGACCACTCCGCCAAGTGAAGGCGTTACCTTTTCGGGCGCGAGAGTGTTCTTTACAATCTCAATGCCCTTGCAGGATCTTCCAATCACCGAGGCGCAGATAAATTCTTGGCTTATCATGATTTCAATCACAGCGCTGTGTCTTTATATGACACACGGTATTAAGGTTCGCCCCGACACAAAAAGACAGCTCATAGTTGAGTGGATTGTTGAAAAAGCAAAGGGACTTGTCAATGACGGTATGGGCTTGTATTTTGCAGGCTTTGCTCCGTTTATTGCCGCAACGCTTGCGTTATCGGCGTTTTCAAGCCTTGTATCCCTGTGCGGTCTGTTCCCGCCCACATCAGACCTCAATATAGTTGCAGGTTGGGCAATACTTGTATTTATTCTTATAACCTACTACAAATTAAAGTGCGGTCCTGTTCACTATCTTAAAAGCTTTGCAGATCCACCCCTTCTCACACCTATGAATATCATAAGTGAAATTGCAACACCCGTTTCCATGGCGTTCCGTCATTATGGAAATATTCTTTCAGGAACTGTTATTGCTACACTGATAGCAGCAGGACTTCAAGGGGCTTCGAGATTGATATTTGGCTGGTTGCCCGATCCCATTGGAGAAATTCCGTTCCTGCAAATGGGTATCCCCGCGATACTTTCCCTTTATTTTGATTTGTTCAGCAGCTTGTTACAAGCGTATATATTCGCAATGCTGACAATGATATATGTTTCGGGAGGATTTCCTCTTGAACTTTATGAAAAAAGAAAACAAGAAAAAGCAAAAAACAAAAAAACAAAAAATTTGGAGGTAGTTTAAAATGTTAGAGCTTGCTATTGGTTTTATTCTCGGTTGTTGCGCATTAGGCGCAGGTGTTGCTATGGTTGCGGGTATAGGCCCCGGTATAGGTGAAGGTAACGTAGTTGCTAAGGCGTGCGAGGCTATCGGTCGTCAGCCCGAGAGCAAGGGTAGTGTTACAAGCACAATGCTTATGGGTTGCGCTATCGCTGAAACAACGGGTATTTACGCGCTCGTTATTGCTATACTTCTTATATTCGTTGCTCCGAATATTTTGGTTAATGTATTGCTCAGAGCAATAGGCTGATAAAGGGAGATATATAATGCAAACCTTAGATATCATCTCTGTCAACATCTGGCAGATATTGATCTCTCTTGTAAACCTTATACTGTTATTCTTGATCTTGAAAAAATTTTTGTTCAAGCCTGTAAGCAAAATGCTGGAAAAGCGTCAGAGCGAAATTGATGAGCAGTATGCAGTCGCTGAGCAAAAGGAAAATGACGCTCAGGAAGCCAAGCAAAAATGGGAAGAAAAGCTTTCCGAAGCAAAGGGCGAGGCTGATTCTATTATGCAGACCGCTACTGAAAACGCAAAAAATAGAGGCAATAAGATTATCGCCGAAGCTCAGGAAAAGGCAGACGGAATCGTTCGCACCGCGCAGACCGAGGCAGAGCTTGAACGAAGAAAGGCTATGGACGGTATAAAGCGCGAGATCGTTGAGGTTTCGGAGGCACTTACCGAAAAGATGCTTGAACGTGAAATAAACACCGAAGATCACAGGACACTTATTGATTCCTTTATTGAGAAAATAGGTGACGACAATGAATGATATAGGTAAGGAATACGGCGCTGCGCTGTTTATGATTGCGCTTGAACAAGATAAGTGTGAGGAATATTCCGCGGCGCTCCGTGTTATAAGAGAAAAATTTATTGAATATCCCGAATATACTGAGTTTTTGGCTTCTCCCGGCATTTCACTCTGAGAAAGACAATCGTCTATTGAAAATGCTTTTTCCCAAGATTCGCCCGAGCATGTAGTTTCTTTCATGCAGCTTTTGTGCGAAAAAGGAAGAATTGCTTGCTTTGACTCTGCCGTAGCAGAATACGATTCCCTGCTTGACGCCCACAAGCATATTTCAAATGCAAGGGTTACCAGCGTTATCGAATTAACGGCTGATGAAAAGCAAAAGCTTACCAAAAAGCTTGAAGCTATGTGTAACGGAAAGGTAAACATTCAGTATTTCATTGACGCAACGCTTATTGGCGGTCTTGTTGTCGAGATTGATGGCAAGATACTTGACGGAAGCGTTCGTTATCGCTTACGGGACATAAAGGAAGTGATTAGCATATGAACACAAGACCAGAAGAAATCAGTAATGTTATAAAGGAACAAATCAAAAATTACCGTTCCAAAATTGAAATGAAGGAAACAGGCACTGTCATTCTTGTCGGTGACGGAATTGCAAGAGTTTACGGGCTTCGTGAATGTATGGCAAGCGAGCTTTTGGAATTTGAAGACGGAAGCTTTGGTATGGCTCAAAACCTTGAAAGCGAAACCGTATCCGTTGCTTTGCTCTCCGATAACAACAGTATTCGTGAGGGATCTTCCGTAAAAAGAACAGGCAAGGTCTTATCCGTTCCCGTTGGAGAGGCTATGCTCGGACGAGTAGTCAACGCTCTTGGTGAGCCTATTGACGGAAAGGGCGCTATCAATACTACAAAAACTCGTCCTATCGAATCCGAAGCTCCGGGAATTATTGAAAGAAAAAGCGTTTCTGTTCCGCTTCAAACAGGAATAAAGGCTATTGACAGCATGATACCTATTGGTCGCGGTCAAAGAGAGCTTATCATTGGCGACAGACAAACGGGTAAAACAGAGATCGCTATTGATACTATCATAAACCAAAAGAATTCAAATGTTATTTGTATCTATGTCGCAATAGGACAAAAAAACAGCTCGGTCGTTGGAATTGCAAATGAGCTTGCAAAATCGGGAGCTATGGAATATACGATAATCGTTTCTGCTTCGGCTTCCGAATCTGCTCCTCTCCAATATGTTGCTCCGTACTCAGGCTGTGCTATGGCAGAGTATTTCAGAGAGCAAGGTCGTGATGTCCTTATAATATACGATGACCTCTCAAAGCACGCTGTTGCTTAC
>JAGCJD010000079.1 GCA_017648425.1 Clostridia bacterium
GTTTATAGCTGTTCCTCCTCTTGCGCCTGCCTCTCTGGCGGCGTCCATTACAAGGTCGGTATAGCCTCTTTCGTATATGGCTACTATAAGCTCGTGTGAAGATTCCATATTGTTGTCCTCCTTTGTGTTTTCGGACATCGTTTGTCCTGAAGTGAAAATTTCCAGCGTTCTGCTTCCCCCAACGCCCGAAAGCGGTACTGCCATGGCAACGCCTCGATCGGGAAGGTCTATCTTCATTTTTGTTGTAAGCAGACGCTTGAGCCTTGTCAGCGTATCTCCCGTGACAGTTGAGAAGAGCATGGATTTTTCGGTCTTCTCTATGCCGAGGATATCAAGCGTTTTTGCGTGCGCTGTTCCGTTGCAGGCTGTTGTATATACTACATCAACCCCCTCAGAACGGTAAAATTCATCATATTCTGCCGCATCGTTACGGCGAACTATTGTTATAAGAAAGAATAAGTCCTTCAAGGTATGTCCTCCTTTACAGATCTATTATATCGTCATCGGTGACGGTGGGTATGTCGGTGACAGAGGTTGCTTCTGTCTGCTCTGCAAGTTCTTCACCTGCTCGTTTATTGTATTTTCTCATGTAAACAAGACCGAGTATTTGTATTGCAATGAGGGGTGTCAGCGCTACAAGCGCTACAAGTCCGAATGCATCGGTCACCACATTTCCGCCGACTGCGCTACACGCGCCGACTGCGAACGGCAAGAGGAATGTTGCTGTCATAGGACCTGACGCAACTCCGCCTGAGTCGAACGCGATAGAGGTGAACACATCGGGGACAATGAATGTCAGCGCGAGCGCTATCAGGTATCCCGGAACTATTATCCACAAAAGTGATATTCCCGTAAGTACTCGTACCATGGAAATTCCGATGGATACGGCAACGCCTATGGACAATGTCAGTGAAAGCGCTTTGCCCGGAACTGTTCCCGAGGTTTCTTCCTCGACCTGCTTTGTAAGTACATGGACTGCGGGCTCGGCGGCGACTATGAAATATCCCATGACCATTCCAAGCGGAACAAGAACCCATTTGAGCTCGGACGATGCCATTGCTCGTCCCAAATAATTACCTACCGGCATAAAGCCTACATTTACGCCTGTTAAGAACAGGATAAGTCCTACATATGTGTAAGCAACTCCAACGAGTATCTTTCCAAGTCCATTTGAGCCCTTTCCACCGCTGAGAAGTCGGAAGATAAGGAAGAATATCACGATAGGGCCTACCGCGACAGCTACCTCTTTTGCGTAATGAGGTAGTTGTCTGACAAATGCCGCTATTATATCGCGGGAGCTGTTTGAAATGTCTATTGTATATTCCGTTTGCGCGCTGGCGTCTACATTATAAAACAGGCCAAGTAGCATGACTGCAAGGATAGGTCCTACCGAGCAGAGCGCTACAAGACCGAAGCTGTCCGAGCCCTCGTCATCGGCGCGAATGGACGCAACTCCCACGCCAAGAGCCATTATAAACGGCACTGTCATAGGGCCTGTCGTTACTCCGCCTGAGTCAAACGCAACGGCAAGAAAGTTTTCGGGGACGAATATCGTAACTAGAAAAACTATTGCGTAAAGGGCAAGGAGCAAGTATTTAAGCTTTACCTTGAATACTATTCTCAGCATTGCCACTACCAATAGAAGTCCAACTCCTATTGCTACTGACCAGATAAGAACGGCTGAGGGAATTGATGATATTTGATTTGCAAGAACTTGAAGATCGGGCTCTGATACGGTTATCATAGTTCCAACGAACAGAGCTACGAAAATGATTACAAACAGGCTTCTTGATTTGGTTATTTTTGAGCCTACATACTGTCCCATGGGTGTCATTGCCGTTTCGGCGCCGAGTGTGAAAAGCCCCATTCCCACGATAAGCATTACCGCTCCTAAAAGGAAAGAGAGCAGCATTTCAGCTGTTACGGGGACTATGGTTGCCATTAACAAGAGGACTATGCCCGTAACGGGCAGGACAGAGGAAAGCGACTCGGATATTTTTGGCCCGAGAATAGTCCTTCCGAATATATTTTTCAAGATGGATATCACCTCCGAATATCGTGTTGTATAGTATATCATGATGTTCAAAAAAAATCAAGGGCAGGGGTACAAAAAGTTTTGTATTTGTTGATTGACAACCGAGGGGCTATATGTTATAATTTACTCGTGGAATAATAAGGATTATGTAGGCATATTTTTTAATATCACAGATATTGAAAGGAAAAATACCGAGCAACATGGAAAATCTTGGATATTACAATGGCAAA
>JAGCJD010000080.1 GCA_017648425.1 Clostridia bacterium
AAACGAGGTGGAAAGACAAGAAAAGCTTGAAAGCAAGCGATTGCCTGAAAATCTTGACTATATGTCTATAAAGGGGCTTAGAATAGAAGCAGCTCAAAAGCTTACTGCTGTTAAACCGCTGACAATAGGACAAGCTTCAAGAATAAGCGGAGTAAATCCTGCGGATATATCAGTTTTGCTTATATATTTGGGAATGAAATAAATGTTTAACGTGAAACACAAGGGGAAAACTTATGAATTATCAAGAATTTTCGGATTTTTGCAAGAAAGCATTTAAAGACAATATAAGCTATATAACGGTAACCGAAGAACACATTGAAAAGCTTTATCATCTTACCAACCATATGTTAAAGGTCAATGAAACCATGAATTTGACCGCAATAAAGGACGAAAAGCTGATAATTTTACGACATTATGTAGATTCAGTGTTCATTTCAGAATATTTAGAGGAAAATTCAAACATAATCGATGTTGGCTGTGGCGCGGGCTTCCCCACGCTCCCGTTGGCAATTTTCAGACCTGATTTAAGGATTACAGCGCTTGATAGCACAGCAAAAAGAATTGATTATGTGAATGGCGCAGCAAAAATGCTGGAACTTAATAATATAATTGGAATTTCCGAGCGCGCGGAGGTTTTGGCTAACAATAAACAATATCGCGAAAAATTTGATTACGCAACCGCAAGAGCTGTTGCCGCGCTACCAATACTTACCGAACTTTGCTTGCCCTTTGTTAAAGTTGGCGGCAGTTTTGCTGCAATGAAAGCGCAAAAGGCGCAAGAGGAGCTTGCATTATCAGAAAATGCCATTAAAAAATGTGGCGGCAAACTTGCTGATGTAATTAGCAAGGACTTGTTATATGAAAATGGCGATCGCGAACAGCGGAGTGTAATAGTTACAAAAAAGATAAAACCAACCCCGATAGAATTTCCCAGACATTATTCTAAAATTTCAAAAAAACCGTTATAAACCTAACAGAAATCGCCAATGTTTCACGTGAAACATTGGCGATTATTTGTTTTTTATTATGAGTTTTTCAAATATCATGTTAAATCTCGATAAAAATCGATGTTTCACGTGAAACATCGATCAAAAAACAAAGAAAAAATATAAAAAATGATTGATTTTCTATTGCAAAGACAAATGTTTTGTGGTATAATTTATATGGAATAAATTAAACTGACCGAAAGGAATATACGATGGCTAAAATTATTTCTCTTGCTAACCAAAAGGGCGGCGTTGGAAAGACGACCTCGTGTGTAAATATAGCAGCATCCCTTGGGCTTCTTGGTTACAGAGTGCTTGTAATAGACCTTGATCCTCAGGGCAATACCACGAGTGGCGTTGGCATTACAAAAAGAGGTCTTAAAGGCACTACAAAGGAGCTCTTAAACGGTGAAATGAGTGTTCGAGAGATCATCAGAGAAACTCCGTATGAGAATTTGAGCGTTATCCCTGCAAACACAACGCTTACAAGCTCGGAATTTGAGCTTTTTGACTTTGATGATAACGAATATAGAATGAAAAACGCGCTTGAAGAGGTTAAGGACGACTTTGATTACATATTAATAGACTGTCCGCCCTCGCTTGGCAGACTTACTGTCAATGCGCTTACGGCTTCAAACGGCATAATCGTGCCCATGCAGTGTGAATTTTATGCTCTTGAAGGTCTTTCACAGCTCATGATAACGGTAAAGCTTATTCAAAAGCACTACAATCCCGACTTGAATGTGAGCGGAATTCTCATTACTATGTATAATGCAAGGCTTTTGCTTTCAATGCAGGTAATAAATGAGCTTAAACGCCATTATGATGACAAGCTGTTTGAAACAAAAATATCAAGAAATGTAAAGCTTTCAGAAGCGCCAAGCTTTGGAAAACCTGTGTTCTATCATGACAAGAACTCTAAGGGCGCTAAGGAATATCTTGATATTGCCAAAGAGATCGTTTCTCGCATTTGAGAGCTTGGAGGTTTGTATGGCAAAAAAAGCATCGGGGCTTGGCAGAGGTCTTGACGAGTTGCTTGACGATAACACGCCTTCGTTAAGGGAAAATAAGGGTAGACCGTTAGTGGAAGCGCGCGGAGAAATACAGGAAATTAAAAAAACTCCCGTTTCAAGCTTATATGACACAACTCCAAGGTCACTTTATGACACAAAGCCCAGAACAAAAAGCGTAAAATCAAATTTTAAAAATAAAAAATAAGGTGGTATTTGAAATGGCCAAAAAAACAGGTGGTCTCGGAAGAGATTTTTACTCGATTTTTGACGATAATATACTTGAAGCGAAAAAAGGCGCGGCTGAAAATGTAAGAATATCCGACATAGAGCCTCGTCGCGATCAGCCGAGAAAAACTTTTGAAAAGGAAGCATTGGAGCTTCTTGCTGATTCGATAGCTGTTTATGGTGTATTACAGCCGATTATAGTTCGCCCCAACCCCGTGTCCGAGGGAACTTACGAGATAATTGCGGGAGAACGCCGTTGGAGAGCTTCGAAAATGGCGGGACTTTCAGAAATTCCTGCGGTTATTTTTGACGGCGACGAGCTTAAAGCGGCGCAGGTTGCGCTTATAGAAAATATTCAACGCGAGGACTTAAACCCCGTTGAAGAAGCTATGGGATATGGCGCGCTTATTGAAAAGTTTGGTCTTACTCAGGATCAGGTTGCAAAGCAGGTCGGAAGAAGCCGCTCTGCGGTTGCAAATATTCTTCGTTTATTAAATCTCCCGAGTGAGGTCTTGGAGATGCTTAAAGACGGAGTTATTTCCGAAGGACACGCGAGAGCTCTATTGGGCCTTGGAAGCGGTGACCTTATGGTAGAATGCGCGAACAAGGTGATTGAGCGTCATCTTTCCGTGCGTGAGACCGAGGCTATGGTTCAGCGTATTAACAATATCCGTGAGATGCCCGAGCAGGTGAATGAGCATCCTCAGGTAAGGGCGCATATGAAGGAGCTTGAACACAGAGCAATGTCTGCGTTGGGACGAAAGGTGCGCATCTCCCGTTCTACTCACAAAAAGGTTTTGGAGCTTTCTTACAGTGACGATGAGGACCTTGAAAATCTGCTCTTGTCGCTCTGCGGAGAAAATATTTTCGACGAGGTCGCAAAATAACACATAATCAATCATAATTTTACAAAATTGCCAAAAATTGGAAATTCAAATTTATCAAGGCGTGCTTTGCTTTGGATAGAGGGTTGGCTTTCGGCTATGATCTCGTGGGTGGTAACAGTTGACAAGGCGGTTCATATTCCATGAGGTAAGGTGTGGCTTTCGGCTATGATCTCGTGGGTGGTAACAGTTGACGAGGTGGTTCTTATTCCATGAGGTAAGGCGTGGCTTTCGGCTATGGTCTCGTGGGTGGTAACAGTTGACAAAGTGGTTCTTATTTCATGAGGACAAGGAGCGGCTTTGTTGGGGGCTATGTGACACAGAATGCTGTTTGAGAGTTGAGTTCAGAGCGAATAGCCGACATAAATGTTGTGTAATTGGCTCGGACAATATGCTGTGCTTCTTTGGTAGCGGGTGCTTTAGTGCTTCGAGGTATAGCGAGCAGATATGAAATATCGTATGGTATTATTTTCAATTGGATTTATTTTTGCCGAAGCTGTGTTTGCGCAGAATTTGGCGTGTGTTGCAGAAAAAGTCTCAAAAATAAGGCAATCAACAGAGAAAAAAAGATTTTAAATAAACTAAGTAAATTTTACAGCAAAAGAGGTATTAAAAATGTTGGATATCAGGTATATCAAGGAAAACCCCGAGGAGGTCCTTGCAAGACTTGCCAAAAAGGGAAAGGACGCAAAGCAGGAGATCGAGCAGATACTCGCTCTTGATGCGGAGAGAAGAACGCTTATTGCCGAGACAGAGTCTATAAAGGCAGAGCAGAACAAAATGAACAAGCTTATTCCTCAGTACAAAAAAGAAGGTAAGGATGTTTCCGCTATCTTTGCTGAGATGAAGGAGCTTTCTGCAAAGACTAAGTCTATTGATGAAAGGCTTAAAGAGGTTGAGGTACAGTTTACTTCTGTAATGCTCGGATTGCCCAACCTTCCCGACAACGACCTTTTGGCGGGCGGAAAAGAGAACAACGAGCCCTTGCGTTACTTCGGAGAGCCCAAAAAGTTTGATTTTGAGCCCAAAAATCATGTTGATCTTTGTACCGATCTTGGTCTTATAGATTATAAGAGAGGAACAAAGCTTTCAGGCGCGGGCTTCTGGATTTACAGAGGAATGGGCGCAAGACTTGAATGGGCGCTTCTCAACTACTTTATTGATACTCACATTTCAAACGGCTACGAGCTTATGCTAGTTCCTCACATGCTTGGTTATGAGTGTGGACTTACCGCGGGACAGTTCCCCAAGTTCGCCGAGGACGTTTATTGGCTTGAAACAGCAGAGGATGAGCGCAGACGCTTTATGCTTCCTACCGCAGAGACTGCTTTGGTATCCCTCCACAGAGATGAGATACTTACCGAGGCTGATCTTCCTCGCAAATATATAAGCTACACGCCTTGCTTCCGTAGAGAGGCGGGAAGCTACCGCGCAGATGAGCGTGGAATGGTAAGAGGTCATCAATTCAACAAGGTAGAAATGGTACAGTACACTCTTCCCGAAAAGAGTGACGAGGCTTTTGAGGAGCTCGTTGCTAATGCTGAAAATCTCGTTAAAGGTCTTGGCTTCCATTTCAGAACAGTAAAGCTTGCGGCTGAGGACTGCTCTGCATCTATGGCGAGAACCTATGATATTGAGATAAACATTCCCTCAATGGACGGATACAAGGAGGTTTCCTCTGTTTCCAATGCTCGTGATTACCAGGCAAGACGCGGTATGATGAGAGTAAGACGCGAGGGAGGAAAGACAGAGTTCGTTCACACGCTTAACGGCTCAGGTCTTGCTACATCTCGTGTGCTTCCCGCGCTTGTTGAGCAAAATCAGCTTGCTGACGGCTCGGTGGTCGTGCCCGAGGTGCTCAGAAAGTATATCGGTGTTGACATAATAAAGAAGTAATTTTTCATCGTGGGGACGGCATTTTCCGTCCCCTGTTGTAACAAAAGAGAAAGGAGAAGGAATATGCTTGGAATGCTTGCTACCACGGCATCTGAGGATCAACCGCTTGCAGAGGAGCTGTGGCGGTACTTTTACGACACTTATTTAAATCCTTCCGAGTATTATGGGAATTTGAATTTGACCTCAGCTGATCTTTGGACTATAAGAATACTTATTTTCGGGCTTTGTGTCGGTCTTTCTCTGGCGGCATTTGCCGCGGCGTTTAACAAAAGAGTTCTTGGCGATATTGTAAGAAAGATAATTGCAAAGCAAGCCTTTTCTCCCGAAACGGCTGTAACGCTTGAAGAGCTTGGAATCGAGGGTAAGCCGATAGCGCATTTTGCTATTAAAAGGAGCACCAGCCTCAGGCGAGTTGTCAAATGCTGTGAGGAGGAGATGTTTGAGGCGGACCAGGACAAAAGAGAGCGGGAACACAAGGAAAACCGAAAGAAGGACAAGTCTTTGCCCGCATTTAAACGCTTGAAATACAAAATAAATCCGTATTCCGACACGCTGTATATTCCTGAAAAGGACAGATATATGGCTGATGTTAAATTTGAAAAAAAGGGAACTACTTGGGTCGGCGCGTGTGTCTTTTCGGTCGTTATGGCGGTCGTGTTCGTTGGACTTATGGTCGCGCTTCCTCAGATATTATCGCTTTTGAATGAGTTTGCGGGCGCTTTTGGCGATTCCCCTGACAATATTTTATAGGACGGGTGAG
>JAGCJD010000081.1 GCA_017648425.1 Clostridia bacterium
GGATATTTTGATAACCACCAACTACGGAAGGAGTGAGCTTATGGGCCCTGGTGTATCGGGCGAATGCCTTGAACATTGCGGTATGCACATAAACGAGGATTATTTTATACCGGAAATAATAGATCCGAAAACAGGAGAGGTTCTTCCCGCAGGCGAACAGGGAGAGCTTGTCATAACCTGCATAAAAAAGGAAGGGCTTCCGCTTATAAGATACAGAACTAAGGATATAACCCGTCTGTACTATGAAAAGTGCAAGTGTGGAAGAACGACCTGCCGAATGGAAAATCTGTCTGGCAGAAGTGACGATATGCTCAAAATTCGCGGTGTAAATGTGTTCCCGAGCCAGATAGAAGAGGTTATTTTGAGCGTTGCGGAGCTTGGTCCTCACTATGAAATAATTCTTGAACGCGAGGGATACCTTGACAAGCTGACCGTAAAGGTAGAGCTCGCTCACAGCACGGACTCATTCTCCGTTCTTGAAAAGATCACTAACGAAGTGAAAAACAAATTAAAAACTATTCTCGGACTTGATGCAAAGGTTTTGCTTGAATCCCCCAACACGCTTCAACGCTTTGAGGGAAAGGCCAAGAGAGTAAAGGATTTAAGAGGTATTTAAATGGCTAAGAAGACAATTATGCTTGGAAATGAGGCAATCGCAAGAGGCGCCTTTGAGGCGGGGGTTAAGCTTTCAAGCGCATATCCCGGAACTCCCAGTACAGAAATAAGCGAATATTTGGCAAAATACGATGAGGTATATACAGAGTGGGCGCCCAACGAAAAGGTTGCCGCTGAGGTCGCTATCGGCGCTTCCATATCGGGAGTAAGAAGCCTTGCGTGCATGAAGCACGTAGGTCTTAACGTAGCAAGCGACCCTCTTTACACATTTGCATACACGGGTGTGGGAGGGGGCTCTGTATTCGTTGTAGCCGATGACCCCGGACTTGCAAGCTCGCAAAACGAGCAGGATACAAGAATGGTAGCGCGCTCCGCTCATGTTCCCGTTCTCGAGCCCGCTGACAGCCAGGAGGCAAAGGATTTTGTAAAATTCGGTTATGAAATAAGCGAAAAGTACGACACGCCCGTTATACTTCGCACGACCACAAAGCTTGCTCATTCACAGAGCACTGTTGAGCTCTGCGACAGAACAGAGGTAGAGGATAAGGAATACTCTCGCAATCTTTCAAAATATGTCATGATGCCCGCATCTGCCATTGTCAGACATCTTGTGGTGGAAGACAGAGAAATACGCATGGCAAATGATGCATGCGATTTCTCCGTAAACAAGATAGAGATAAAGGACAAAAAGCTTGGCTTTATAACCTGTGGCATCGCTTACCAATATGTAAAAGAGGTATGTCCCGATGCGAGTGTTCTGAAATTTGGACTTGTAAATCCTATTTCAAGAAAGCTTGTTGACAAATTTATGTCCGAGGTTGAAACCGTTTATGTTTTCGAGGAGCTTGAGCCTGTTATCGAGGAGCAGGTAAGAGCTTGGGGATACGATGTAAAGGGTAAGGAATTGTTTACAAAACAGGGAGAATACAGCTCCAATATGCTAAGACGCGTGCTTTACGGCGCTGATGACGCTGTTTTTGAAAAGCAGGAAGCGCCCGCCCGTCCTCCTATTCTCTGCCCCGGCTGTCCTCACAGAAGTGTATTTTCAGTGCTCAACAAGCTCAAAATACACGCGTCAGGTGACATCGGTTGCTACACTCTCGGCGCAGTTGCGCCTCTTAGCGTAATCGACACTACCATTTGCATGGGCGCAAGCATTTCCGCGCTTCACGGAATGGAAAAGGCTCGTGGCAAGGAGTTTATTAAAGATTGGGTTGCCGTTATAGGTGATTCCACATTTTTACATACAGGTATAAATTCCCTTATAAACATGGTTTATAACAAATCTACCGGTACGGTAATGATACTTGATAACAGAACGACAGGCATGACGGGACACCAGGAGCATGCAGCAACAGGTAAGACGCTTAAAGGCGATGACACCTACGCAATAGATCTTGCTGAGCTTTGCCGCGCAGTAGGCGTTAAAAATGTTATTGAGATAAGCTCCTTTGATGTAAACGGACTTGAAAAGGTCATTAAGGAGAGCGTAAACGGAGATGCCTTGACTGTAATCATTGCAAAAGCTCCATGCGTACTTCTTAAAGGACAAAAATTCCCCAACAAGTGTAAGGTCGATCCCGATCTTTGCAAAAAATGCGGCGCTTGTATGAAGATAGGCTGTCCCGCAATGACACGCACCGAGGACAAAAAAGTAAAGATAGATCCTACCATGTGTAACGGTTGCGGACTTTGCCAGAACTACTGTAAATTCGGCGCAATTCAAACTGTGGAGATGTAATTATGATAACAAAAAATATAATGATAGTAGGTGTTGGAGGACAGGGTACACTGCTCACCAGCAGAATTATAGGAAAAGCAGCTCTTGCCGAGGGCTGTGATGTTAAGATTTCCGAGGTTCACGGAATGGCGCAGCGTGGCGGTAGCGTTGTTACCTTTGTCAGATTTGGCGAAAAGGTAAATGAGCCCGTTGTTGAGGAAGGAATGGCCGATGTTATCATTGCTTTTGAAAGACTTGAAGCGCTGAGATATTCTCACTTCCTCAAAAAAGACGGAATTCTTGTTGTAAACGATTGTCGAATCGATCCAATGACAGTAGTTATCGGCGCAAAATCTTATCCCGAAAACATTATTGAGGGACTTAAAGAAAAGCATTCGATATATACAATAGACGGTCAGGCAAAAGCACTTGAACTCGGAAACAGCAAGGTGCTCAATTCGGTAGTTTTAGGATTTGCCGCAAAATTTATAGGCTTTGACAAGTCTGTTTGGCTTGACACCGTATCCACAACCGTTCCTGCAAAAACTATTGAAACAAACCAAAAGGCCTTCATATGCGGATATGAGGCAGAACACTAAAGGAGAAAATTATGATCTGGAATGAAACCAAGGAATGTATGAGCAGAGATCAGATGACTGCTCTGCAAAGCGCAAGACTCGTTAAGCTCGTTGACTATATGTATCACAATGTTGAATTTTATCGCAAGAAGATGCAGGCAGTCGGACTTATGCCCGGTGACATCAAGAGTATAGAAGACATTACAATGCTCCCCTTCACCACAAAAGACGATCTTAGAGATAATTATCCCTTTGGTTTATTTGCAGTTCCGAATTCAGAAATAGTAAGAATACACGCATCAAGCGGCACTACGGGAAAAGCGACTGTCGTAGGATACACAAGAAAGGATCTTGATATCTGGGCAGAATGCGTTGCGCGCTGTATGACAATGGCGGGCGTTACCAAGAACGATATTATTCAGGTCGCTTACGGCTACGGACTTTTCACAGGTGGTCTTGGAGCACATGACGGTGCGCAAAAGATAGGAGCTACCGTTGTTCCCATGAGCACGGGTAACTCGAAAAAGCTTACCACTATGATGGTGGATTTCGGCGCTACCGCAATAGCTTGTACTCCCTCTTATCTGCTTCATATTTCAGAGGTCCTTACAGAGGAAGGACTACTTGACAAGATCAAGCTGAAATCGGCGATCTGCGGCGCAGAACCCTGGACCGAAAAAATGCACCGTGAAATAGAAGCAAAGCTTAATGTTAAGGCATTCGATATTTACGGATTGAGTGAGATAATGGGACCCGGTGTCGCTTGCGACTGTGAGTTCCACAAGGGACTTCATGTTTGTGAGGACCACTTCTATCCCGAGGTGCTTAACTCCGCAACGCTTACCCCCGTTGCAGACGGTCAAACAGGCGAGCTTGCGTTCACAACGCTCACCAAGGAAGGAATTCCGCTTATCCGTTACAGAACAAAGGATCTGACAAGCCTTGACCGCACACCATGTGAATGTGGCAGAACGAGCGCGCGTATTTCCAGATTTAAAGGACGCGTTGACGATATGCTCATTATAAGAGGAGTTAATGTTTTCCCGAGCCAGATCGAGGCGGCTCTCGTTGAGGTAGAGGAGGTAACTCCCCACTACATGATGATAGTTGACAGAGTAAACAACCTTGATACACTTGAAGTTCAGGTAGAGATTGACCAGAAATATTACACTGATGAAATAAGAGTTATTGAAGCGCTTACAAAGAAGATCGCTCATGTTATCCAGCAGGCTCTCGGCATAAGCGCAAAGGTCAAAATAGTTGAGCCCCAGTCGCTTGTAAGAAGTCAGGGCAAGGCAGTTCATGTCATTGACAACCGTAAATTATATTGATAAAGGAGAAATCACAATGTTTGCAAAGCAGTTGACAGTTTTTATTGAAAACAGATCCGGAAGATTGTCCGAGGTTTTAAATGTACTTAAAGAAAACAATGTTAATATACTTTCTCTGAGCCTTGCCGACACAACAGAGTTCGGCTTGTTAAGACTTATTGTTGATAACGCCGCTCTCGGAAAGGAAAAATTGTCCGAAAACGGATTTTCTTCCCTTCTTTCAGATGTTTCGATTATAAAAATTCCTCACAAGGTTGGAAGCCTTCAGGAACTTCTTAAGGCTATTGACAACAACGGAGTTAATATTGAATATATGTACGGTCTTTCTATCGAATCTGACGAGGCCTATGTGGTTTTAAAGGCTTCCGATATTAAGAAGGCAGACAGTATATTAGATTCTTGCGGAATACATACTATTTCTTGCGAGGAGCTCGCAAAAATATAATTTCCGCAGAGGATACAAATGATCATAGATTTTCACACACATGTTTTCCCCGATAAAATAGCAAGCAAAACGATAGCTATGCTTTCCGAAAAGGCAAGCATTCCCGCGTTCTCAGATGGCAGTATAAACGGACTGCTCGACAGAATGCAACAGGCGGGCGTTGACCTTTCCGTAACGCTTCCTGTTGTTACAAATCCCGCGCAATTCGACAGTATAAACCGTTTTGCGGCGGAAATAAACAGCAACTTTGCCGACCGTTCGCCGCGTCTTATCTCGTTTGCGGGAATACACCCCAAATGCGAAAACATAGAATCAAAAATGTCTTTTATTAAAAAAAGCGGCTTTTTGGGAGTTAAGCTGCACCCCGATTATCAGGGGCAGTATATCACGCATGAGGGGTATGTTAAAATTTTGGAATGTGCCAAGGAATATGACCTTATAGTGGTAACGCACGCAGGCGTTGACGGCGGATTTCCAAATATGCCCGTCAGATGTACTCCCGAGCTGGCTCTTGAGCTTATTCGAAAAGTACCTCATGCCAAGTTCGTGCTCGCGCATCTCGGAGGCAATGCAATGTTCGACGATGTGCTTGACAAGCTATGCGGAGAAAATGTATTTTTCGACACAGCTTATGTGCTTAGATTTATAGGAGAGCAAAGATTCAAGCAGATGATTTCAAGGCATGGGGCTGACCGAATTTTGTTTGCAAGTGACTCCCCGTGGAGCAGCATTGAAAATGATGTGAATATCATCAGGTCGTTTTCGTTAGACAAAATAACAGAAGAGAAGATATTGTACAAAAATGCAAGAGGGCTTCTCGGAATATAGGTGGATCATTATGGGATACAATCAAAAAATGTATGGGCTTGGAAGCAAGCGCTCAATAATCAGAGAAATATTTGAATACAGCAAATCTCGCGCCAGTGAGATAGGCGCTGAAAATGTGTATGATTTCAGTCTTGGAAATCCAAGTGTACCTGCTCCCGCCGAGGTCAATCAGACGATACAAGAGCTTTTGAACACTCAAAGCTCGGTTCTTTTGCACGGATACACCTCCGCTCAGGGCGATGCAGGCGTAAGAGGAATAATTGCTGACAGCATCAATAAAAAATTCGGTGTTGGCATTTCTCCAAATCTTATTTATATGACCTGTGGCGCAGCTGCTTCCCTTTCTATATGCTTAAAGGCAGTCATTGAGGAGAATTCCAATGACGAGTGTATTGTTTTCGCTCCATTCTTTACCGAATACAGAGTATTCATTGAGAATGCAGGCGGTAAAATAGTCGTAAGCAAGCCCATGGAAAAGACATTCCAGATAGATATTGCTGATTTTGAGAGCAAAATCAACGCGTCAACTAAGGCAGTTATCGTAAACTCCCCCAACAATCCAAGCGGCGTAGTTTATTCAGAGGATACGATAAAGGCTCTTTGCGAGGTCCTAAATAAAAAATCCGTGGAACACGGACACGCAATTTATCTCATTGCAGACGAGCCTTACAGAGAACTCGTTTACTCGGGTGTAACAGTTCCCTATCTTATGAACTATTATGACAACACTCTCGTATGCTACTCCTACTCGAAATCCCTCTCGCTACCAGGCGAAAGAATTGGTTACATAGCTGTCAGCCCTAAAATGGAGGATTGTCAGAGCATTTATCTTACCGTGTGCGGAGCTGGACGCTCCCTTGGATATGTTTGCGCTCCAAGCTTATTCCAACAGGTCATTGCGCGCTGTATTGACGCCAAGGTGAATGTTGAGGCTTATAAAGAAAACAGAGATATTCTTTATGAAAATCTTACTGCGTACGGCTACGAATGCGTAAAGCCTGACGGTGCGTTCTATCTGTTTGTAAAAGCGCTTGAAAATGATGCCTACAAATTTTTTGAAAAGGCCAAGGCGCATGAGATATTGGTCGTTCCATGTGACGATTTCGGTGTTGAGGGCTATGTCAGAATAGCATACTGTACAGATAAGGCAAGAGTTGAGGGAGCGCTTCCCGCATTCAAGGCTCTCGCAAAGGAATACGGACTTTAATAAAAAAACA
>JAGCJD010000082.1 GCA_017648425.1 Clostridia bacterium
CGAGGTCATGTCTATATACCAATTCGTGGTCAAGGAGGATAATGAAAATGAATAAACAGGATTTTTTTGACGCTTTAAGAGAAAAGCTTGCATATATGCCCAAGCAAGATATTGAGGAACGAATCAGCTTTTACAGCGAAATGATAGACGATTACATTGAGGAGGGCTGCACTGAGCAGGAAGCAGTTTCGAAAATAGGCTCTGTCAACGAAATAGCTGACCAGATAGCCGCAGATATACCTCTTTCAAGAATAGCAAATTCAAGAATAAAAGCAACAAAGAAATTCAAGGCGTGGGAGATCGTACTGCTAGCGCTCGGCTCTCCCATATGGCTCTCCTTGGCGCTTGCCTTATTGTCCGTAATCATTTCCATTTACGCTGTGTTGTGGGCAGTAGTAATATCTGTATGGGCAGTTTTCGGCTCACTCGTGGCGTGTGGCGTTTGCGGAACGGTAGTCGGGGGTGTATTTGCCATTAAGGTCAGCGCTCTTACGGGACTTGCCATTATTGGCGCAGGTATTGCGTGCGCGGGATTATCCATTTTCCTTTTCTTTGGTTGTACGGCTTTTACAAATTGCATACTGCTACTTACCAAAAAAATCGTTTTGGGAATAAAAAAGCTTTTTATAAAAAAGGAGGTGGCGTAAATGAGTAAGCGCGTAAAAATATGGTTGCTTATAGCCACCCTGTTATTGCTGTTGGGCAGTGTCGTTTTTACAAGTGCCATGTGCTTTTTGAAATGGGATTTTTCCAAGCTGGCAACAAGCAAATATCAAACAAACAGCTACGCTATAACCGAGGATTATAAAGACATTTTTATAGATACGAACACAGCAAATATTATAATCGTTCCATCTGACGATACGGTATGCTATGTTGAATGCCACGAGCAAAAGGAATTGTCGCACTCGGTAGAAGTAACTGACGGTGTTCTTTCCATAAAGCTTATCGATTCAAGAAAATGGTACGAGTATATAGAAATAAGCAGCATCTCGCCCAAAATAACCGTTTATCTTCCAAAGGACGAATACAATTCTCTTTCGATAGATACACGCACGAGTGATATAAAAATATCCAACGGATTAAAATTTGAAAGCGTGGATATTTGCTTATCAACAGGAGATATTTGTATGTCTGATATTATATGCGGAAGCATCAATTTAAAAGCATCAACTGGTTCAACCTATCTTTCAAGTGTTGAGTGCGCAAGTCTTTCGTCAACGGGAAGCACAGGGGACATATCCATGACAAGCCTTATCGCAACTGAAAGCATATACATTGAAAGGGACACGGGTGATGTTGAGTTTGACGGCTGTGACGCTTCCAAAATATTAATTTCGACAAACACGGGTGACATTGAGGGAAGCCTACTTACGGAAAAGGTGTTTGTCGCTACCTCTGATACGGGAAAAGTACGCGTACCAAGCTCTAAGTCAGGCGGCATATGCGAGATAACCACTGACACAGGAGATATAGAAATAACTATCGACTGATACAGTTAATAAAAAAACGCCTACCGAAATACGGCAGGCGTTTTTTTATCTCATAAGCTGTTCAGCAAATGCTCTTTTTATTGTATCTCCTATGACATTAGCCATAAGCGCAAAGCCAACATCTGTTGGGTGTACACCGTCAATCAGGCACAGGTCGCGGTACTGTCCCGCAAATATCTGCTCGCCGTCAATAAAGTATACTCTCTTATCTCCCTGCTCTCTTGCAAAGCGATAAGTGTCATGTATTACCTCCCTGCGCTCATACAGCTGATCGTATCTATTGTAAAGGCCCGGGCAGGAAAGCATTATATAGGGAATATCGGGGTGCTTCTCCCTTATTTTTTTATACATTTTAAGGTGTGTGTTTCTGAGATGCTCAACATTGGGAGCGTTATGGTCGTAATTGCACACGAACACGGACATTTCAAGCCCTGCCATATAATCGACCATCTCGTCCTCTCCCTTTCCGTTCCCAGAAAATCCAAGGTCAATATAGTCCATATTCATTCGGCGACAGATTATGTTCTGATATATATTTCCCGAATGAGATGCGCAGCCACCCTGTGTGATAGAGCTTCCGTAATAAACAACGGGAGGCACATCACGGTACTTCATTCCCTCTCCGACAGTCGCCATTTCCTGCAAACCTATATACAAATTTCTAACATTGCTGTAAGCAGGAAAGCATATCGTAAAATAACGCATCTTATTTTCCGAAAATCCAATAACAGACTCATACTTGTCAGTCACACTCATATCGGGAATAAACGGCTTGTAAAATGTTGATTCTCCAGTGATAGGATCGTCAACATACAAATCAAATGCCGCACAGCCGACAAGCGAATTGTGGGGTATGCGTGTAATAAATGTCATATCGGCGTGAATGGCAACATAGCGGGAATCTGTACAAAAGCGCACTCTGCCGCCCGCTGTCTGGTAATTAAGATTTGCTACACCCTCACTTACCCGTTTTGCCACCTCATCGGGTATTCGCTTGAAGTCAGGCTCATTCCTATAATCATAAAGCCCATACACCTCAAACGGCTCCCTTCTCACATCATAGAACGCAATATCGGGCTCTTTGATGGTTGTGTTTATGGAAAAATTTTTATCTATTTTGCTGAATGAATTTTCGTTTGACATGATAACCCTCCGGATCTCAATCCATTATCTTCATTGAAAATTTTGTTCTTTCCGCTCTTGCGCCTCTTATCTCCACTATATAATCAATAATAAGCTCTCCGCCTGACGACAACTCGTTTTTGACATCTATCGTCCTGACGCATACCTCAAAAGGCATGAACGGTGTTTTGTAAACACAATGGTGACGCTTTCCCTTTTCAAACACAAGCGTAGTGGATACCGCGCCCGTTCTTATCATGCTTACAAGACCGCTTTTGTTGATACTGTAAGATATTACTGTATCCGAGCCCTCCATTCCCGTAAGCTCTGTTTCGGCATAGGATATTTCAACGCGCTCATCATCGGTTATTCTGAAAAGCCCTCTCGTCTTTATCTGCATATTTTCGGGCTCGGCGTCCGTTTGGTTATGACTGTAAAGAGCATCGCCGTCAAGCTCCTCGGAAAACAAGGACTCCTCTATCTCGTAACGCTCTGAATTTATTAATATTCGTATCTCTCTTTCGGCAATCATTTTATATGCTCCGTTCGATTTTATCATAGTTCACGATATATTTTATCACCGAAACCGACAAAAGTCAATAAAGTAAGCAAATCTTTTGTGAAATTCGCCTTTACCATACTTGACACGAATAAAGTTCCATGCTATAATTTAATATGAAAAAAAGTATTTTTGGAGGCTTTAAGTGACTAACATTTCGTACACTATCAGACAACTTACAAATTATGCGCTTGCAAACGGTCTTATCGAGGAGCACGATGTTGCATACGCAACTAACAGCATTATGGGAATTCTCGGCGTTGCCGAATTTTCAGAGCCCGACACAGATGTTGCTGAGAGCTCAATCGAGGAGATACTTGGCGCTCTTTGCGACTACGCTTACGAAAACGGACTTATCGAAAACAATTCTGTTGTTTACCGCGACCTTTTCGACACAAAAATAATGGGCGCTATCACTCCAAGACCAAGCGAGGTAATAAAAAAATTCACTTCCCTTTATTGCATATCTCCCGTTGAGGCGACAGATTATTTTTACTCACTCTGCCGCGCAAGCGACTATATCCGTACCTATCGTGTTGCAAAGGACCTTAAATGGACATATGACGGAAAATACGGCGAGCTCGATATTACCGTAAACCTTTCAAAGCCCGAAAAGGACCCCAAGGCAATAGCGGCTGCAAAGCTTTTGCCTCAAAGCGGTTACCCCAAATGCCTGCTCTGCCCCGAGAACGAGGGCTTTTACGGAAACGCAGCAAAGCCTGCAAGAGAAACGCTTCGCCTTATCCCGCTGAATTTGTCGGGTAACGATTGGTATGTTCAGTATTCCCCCTATGTATATTATAACGAGCACTGTATCGTTCTTTCCAAGGAGCACACTCCTATGAAGATACATAAGGGAACTTTTTCGAGAATTCTTGACTTTACAGAGCAGTTCCCCCACTATTTCGTTGGCTCTAACGCAGACCTGCCGATAGTAGGTGGCTCTATTCTCTCCCACGACCATATGCAGGGCGGTAATTATACATTCGCAATGGCAAAAGCGCCCATTGAAACAAAAATAAGCTTTAAGGGCTACGAGGATATAACCGCAGGACTTGTCGCATGGCCTATGTCGGTA
>JAGCJD010000083.1 GCA_017648425.1 Clostridia bacterium
ACCATTGAGCATATGATGCACAACGGCGTTGCGCTTCAAGGCGGAACATCGCACTATTTCGGCTATGGATTTGCAAGAGCGTTTGATATAACCTATACGGACAGAGATAACAAGGTATGCTATCCTCACCAGACCTCGTGGGGTGTATCCACTAGAATGATAGGCGCTATAATTATGACGCACGGTGATGATAACGGACTTATACTTCCCCCCAAGATAGCTCCTATTCAGGTGGCTATTATCCCCGTGGCTCAGCACAAGGAGGGCGTTCTTGAAAAGGCGGGTGAGGTATGCTCGGCTCTCTCCGAAAAATTCAGAGTTCGTCTTGACGATAGTGATAATTCAACGGGTTGGAAGTTCAGCCAATACGAGATGAAGGGTGTTCCGCTTCGTCTTGAACTTGGACCGCGTGATATTGAAAATAACAGCTGTGTGCTTGTAAGCCGTGTTACCAGAGAAAAGAAATTCGTTAGCCTTGACAACATAGTCGAGGAGGTAGAGGCGGCACTTGCTCAGGTACACGAGGAGCTTTATAACCGCGCTCTGAATAACCTCAACGAAAAGATGAGCGTTGCTCACGACCACGAGGAGTTCCTCAATATAGCACAGAATCACCCCGGCTTTATAAAGGCTATGTGGTGCGGTGACAGCGAGTGTGAGGACAAGCTCAAAGAAGAAACAGGCGGAGTTAAGTCGCGTTGCATTCCTTTCTGTGAGGAAAAAATATCCGATGTATGCGTTTGCTGTGGAAAGCCTGCAAAGCATATGGTCGTTTTTGGAAGACAGTATTAATTTTTAAGATAGAAATAGAGGCATAAAATCGCAGAAATTTATTCACTGCGATTTTGTGTTTTTGTCGGCAGTAAGCCAAAAAAGGATAAAGGAGGAGCAAATGAGAGTTTTCGGAATAAGTCTGTCAGAGCGAATAAAAAAGATCGATCCGATACTTTTCGGCGCGACCTCCTTTCTTTCCTTTATGAGTATTCTTACCATACTTGGAAGCGTGGAGAACTTTGGTAAAAGTAAGCTTATAATGCAAGTAGCAATGACCATTGCGGGAATACTTTTCGTATTTTTACTTGCAAATATTGACTATCGGTTCTTTATCGACCGATTTTATATAATAATGTTTCTTGCTTCCGTACTTTTTCTGTCAGTTACGCTGTTGTTCGGTATAAGCGGAATAAACATGCAAACGGCGAATAAGAGCTGGATAACTATACCCGTTGTAAATATAGCGATACAGCCCTCGGAGTTTGTAAAAATAACCTTTTTGTGTACCTTTTCAAAGCATATTGACATGGTAAAGGAAAAGATAAATAAGCCGCTTGTATTGCTCGGATTTTTACTTCATGCGGGTGTGATTATAGGACTTATACTTTTGTCGGGCGACCTTGGAGTAGCGCTCGTCTATATTGGAGTAATGCTATTAATGCTTTATTGCGCGGGTGTGTCGGGCTGGTATTTCTTGGGGCTTTTTGCGCTTGTTACGATAGCGCTTCCATTCATTTGGGATATGCTCAGACCTTATCAGCAAAACCGTATAATTTACGGCTTTCAGCCCGAGCTTGATCCGAGAGGTGTGGGAATGCAGCCGCTCATGAGCAGGGAGGTAATATCACGCGGAGGATTTTTCGGCAAGGGACTTTTTGAGGGAGGAATGTACGAGCAGCTTACCGCTTCTCACACCGACTTTATTTTTGCCACCGTTTGCGAAAAGTTCGGATTTGTTGGAGGAGCTCTTGTAGTTGTAGCGCTCGTTGCGCTTTGCGCAAGATTGCTTATACTCGGAATGAGAAGCAGCGATACTGTTGGCAGACTTATTTGCTGTGGCTGCGCGGCGGTCATAATCGTACAAACGCTTGAAAATTTGTGGATGTGTCTGGCAGTCGTTCCCGTTGTTGGAATAACTCTGCCGTTCGTGAGCGCGGGAGGCTCGTCACTTCTTGCTACCTATATACTTGTCGGGCTTGCGCATAGCGTGTCGGCTTCGGAAAGAAAGTTTTATTTCAGTTCTCGTGAATAGCATAAAGCTCCCCCTGTATCAATATAATTAAGTAGAATTATATTGCAGGAGGAGCTTTAATGTTTATTTATTCCTTAAAGGCAAGTACCATAAAGTTTTTTGCGGTCGTATGCGTTGCTCTTGCAACGCTTATAACTCTTATTGCGTTTATTCCCGTAGCGGCTGTCGATAACGATGAGGCAGCCTCAATAAACGCTGATATTGATTACAGCGGGGTAAAGACTAACGAGGACAGAATAAAATTTCTCTCACAGTTTGGCTGGCAGGTAAAGCCCGAGGCGACCGAGAGCATGGAAGTAAAGATACCCAAGAACTTTGATAAGATATTTACCGCGTACAACGAGATACAAAGACAGCAGGGACTCGACCTTAGTAAATACAAGGAAAAGAATGTCATGCGTTATACATATGAGATAACAAATTACGAGGGGTATAGCGGAACGGTATATGCAAA
>JAGCJD010000009.1 GCA_017648425.1 Clostridia bacterium
AGAAAATCAATATTATTTATATATACTAAACCATGTATATATTATACCATTGCAAAATTCCTTTGTCAACAATTGATATTTTTTTGACAAATCTCGAAAATTTACAAAATTATATTTGCATTTTGGGAGAACATATGGTACAATATCAGTATCACTTTAAGAAAGGAATGCCATATGCTCGTATACGAAAACGCAGATGTTCAATTAAAATCGAATACAGTTGTTGCTCTCGGTTGCTTTGACGGCGTTCACATTGGTCACAAGGCTGTCATTGATAGAGCTAAGCAGGTGGCATTATCATCAGGGCTTCCTCTTACGGTGCTTACATTCAGTGAGCCTCCACGCAACTTTTTCTATCCATTCTCTACACCTCTTATATGCTCAAAAGCAGAAAAATTAAAGTTGCTCGTGGAGCTTGGAGCGGATATTATTATTTGTCTTCCATTATCCGAAAAAATATTATCGATATCCCCAAAGGATTTTATCAACGATATTCTCGCAAGTCGTTTGAAAGCTCAACACATAGTATGCGGATACAATTACACATTTGGAAAGAACGCTTCGGGCAACACCTCTCTTTTACAAAACGAGTGCGGAGGGCTTGACATTGAGGTAAGCATTGTTCCAAAAATGACATATAACAGAGAGCCCGTCAGCTCATCTCTTATACGCCAATATATTTCCGAGGGAAACACAACGGCAGTTTCCGAGCTTTTGGGCAGACCGTTCTCTATTACCTCGACTGTCGTTCAAGGTCAGCATTTGGCAAGAAGACTTGGGTTTCCAACTGTAAATATACTTCCGCCGCAAGATACAGTCCTCCCCAAAAACGGAGTTTACGCTACAAGAGTACGCTTTGACAACAAGATAAAATTTGGTATAACGAACATTGGCATTCGCCCAACCGTTAATACTAAAATAACATGCGCGGAAACACACATTTTTGATTTTGACGGAAATCTTTACGAAAAAGAATTGACTGTTGATTTCCTGCATTTTTTGCGTCAGGAACGCAAATTTGAGAGCGTTGAAGAAATGGCGTTACAAGTAAAAAAGGATATTAAACTTGCACAGGAATATATTGAAAAAACAAAACATTAAAAAAGCCCCTCCATACGGAGAGGCTTTTATTTTTTGTCAAAAAATACCCTTATTGTATTTTATCATTGCATGGAAGCTGATTATAAGACCTATTACCAATCCAACTATCAAAAACGCGTAGCCAACATACATAAACAGTTGGTTGTTTGTCAAAAGCGTTGCTATGGAAAAGCCACTGAGAATAACGATTGATGCGCCAACAATTACAGTTCCAAGCCCAACTCTTTTTCCAAATGGAATTCTGTCCTCCTCGGAAACGCGTTTCCTATGGTATGAGTGTAAAGACGAAATATTCCCTCTCATATTTGAAACACCCAAAATTATACATATAACGCCTACTATCAGCGCACCAATAAATGCTGTCATTAATATTCTCCACGCTTTTTTAATATTTTTTTACACCATGTGCGCTTGTTACAATTAGGGCACTTTAAATAACGGGTAGTTCCCCTGTGCATAGCGTTAAGCGCCTCTTTATATGTGGGCACTATCTCGTGTCCGCAGTTTTTACACTTGTAAGCGCCTACGCTCACCTCAAGCTTTAAGGCAAAGAAGCAAGGTATTAAAAACAAAACGGTAATTGCAAGGATAATAACAAGCTGCCATACTCCTTCGGGTATCAAAAACGCTGCAACGCATATACCGCCAAGCAATCCAATAATGCTTATTATCATGATAACCCACATGGAGCGCCAAATCGTTTTTGTTTTCTTTTCTAATTCCTTTGCCATATCAAGCAAAAGCTGTTGATTTTTTTGTTCATTGTTTTCCATAATGTTTTTCTCCCCACATAATAATTCATTTACGCTTATTTTCAGAATATCACACAGCTCAATCATAATAGAAGTATCAGGCATTGCCTTGCCCGTTTCCCATTTAGAAACTGCTCTGTCGGTAATATTGAGTTTTTCCGCCAGTTGCATTTGTGTCAGATTTGCTTTTTTTCTGCACTCGGCGATAAATCCTCCGATTTTTATCTGATCCATAAAATGCCTCCTTTCGCTTCTATTATAGCAATGTTTTTCTGAAAATCCACATACCAATGGTTGAATGGAGAGATTTCAACCGTTAGTTGAGTTATTTAAAGGCTTACTTGCTTATCAATATTATTTATTGACAAATTTAACTGCCGTTCCGTACGCTATAACCTCTGCGGCGTTTTGCATAACTGCTGATGAGGCGTATCGGATATTAACGATAGCATCAGCGCCAAGCGCCTCCGCCTCCTCAACCATTCTCTTTGTGGCAAGCGCTCTCGCCTCGTTCATCATTTCATTATAGGATTTAAGCTCACCGCCGACCATTGCCTTGAATGACTGCGCTATATCCTTTCCAAGATGCTTGGATTGGATAGTGCTTCCCTTTACTATTGACAAGGTTTCAAGCTCCTTGCCGCTGATATAATCAGTATTTACTAATATCATCTTCTTCACCCTTCTTTATTTCATTTATTCTTTCTATGCAAACCTTGACCGTCAACGCTGAGAATATAAGCGGAACAATGCCTAAGACATATTTCCAGATACCGTCCACAAGCGTTATTAAAAAGCCAAAGTAAACAGCGTAATAAAGCACCAAAATCACTGTGACGAGAATAGGCGCAAGCATTTTCCTTTTACGCATGTTTCTGTAAGCTCCTCATTAAAATAAAATCTGTTTATATTATTATATCATAGTTTTTTCAAAAAGTAAATAGGACGGCTCGATTCTTTAGAAATTGAACTGTCCTATAAGACACAAAAAGCTCTGCCGAAGCAGAGCTTTTTGTTTATCGAAATATATCCGAGCTTTGGAGGATTGCAAAGCAATTCTCGGCGTGCGGCAAGAGTTGTTCGCACCGCACGATATACCGCACAGATTATCTCTTGGAGTTTTGAGAGTACCGTTTGATATCGTGAATATCGTGTAATATCGTGTGATATCGTAGCTTTATCGTGTGTTTTCGTGCGATATCGTGAATATCGTGAGTATCGTCGCATACAGTGTTGCACCAAATTTGCACCAAAATCACACCAGCATTTAAC
>JAGCJD010000084.1 GCA_017648425.1 Clostridia bacterium
TACATGAACGATGGCGTCCACCTCTCTTATGTGGGACAAGAATTTGTTTCCAAGTCCCTCGCCCTGTGATGCGCCCTTTACAAGGCCCGCTATGTCAACGAATTCGATAACGGCGGGGGTGTATTTTTCGGGGTTGTGCATCTCTGCCAAGTAGTCAAGTCTTGAGTCGGGCACTGTTACCACGCCGACATTGGGCTCGATAGTGCAGAACGGGTAGTTTGCAGATTCCGCTCCCGCTCCCGTCAGAGCGTTGAAAAGCGTGCTTTTTCCTACATTGGGTAGTCCAACGATACCAAGTTTCATTTTATGTTTCTCCTTATGTTTTCACAATATATCAGTTTATATTATAACACGGTTTTTTGATTTTTTCAAGGGCTTTCAATAGATTGGAGTGAATTGTTTTTTCTATTGCTCGGGTACGATTGTCGGGTGTTTTTGCCTTTTTGAAAGGTCTGCCCGAGATTCCACTCGGCTTTGCCTCGCGCTTTTTCGCCCGTGTAGTCCTGAGTGCGACCGAGCTCCGAGCGCGGTGGGGGCAAGCGGTGTGTGGCGATCGTTTGGGAGCTCGGACGAAAAAGTTCGACTTCGCTCAGAATGACACGGGCAGACTCGGCTGAGGTTTTACTGTATTCGTTTATGATTGTGGCAGGGGGTAGTTAGAAAACCGCTATCGCGGCGTGGGAGTCACGCGTTGATAGCGGTTTTGCAAAGTTATCTAACCGAATTTATGTAAGTCGATAATACCATTATGAGAAAATAAAAAATGAACATATATTTTTTAAGCAACTGTTTTTCTGTTTTCTCAACTAAATCGGTTTCAAAAACAATATCAATAATGCAACAGCATGAATAGGCGCAAATTGAAACGAAAATAGGGATTGACAAAATATGATATTTTACTGCTTCCGAAAACTGTAATTTTAAAATGGAAATAAATCCGCGCATAAGACCACAGCCAAAACAAGAAACGCCGAAAAGTCGTTTTATTGGGCATAGTGGCTCGGATACAAATTTTGATATGCCGTAAAGAAAAGCAAAAAAAGCAATCCCTGCAACTAATGAGCGCAGAGTTTGCTTTTTTCTTTTCGGAGCTTGCTTATATTTATGCCAAGGGTTGACCATAACTATCGCGGAAGCCGCCCGAAAGTATAGAAATAAGGTCTATAATAGTTCCAATTACGCAAATACCAAGCGTAAACAGGTGAAGAACTCCGCTTCCTGCTTTTCCTACATACATTCTGTGCAATCCCGCAAGACCAAAAAATCCGAGAATACAAAGAATAAGAGCGACCATCTTTTTCTTTCTGGGGGGAAGCCCAATTCCCGTATTGGTATTCGTGTTGGCGTTGGTGTTTGTGTTGTTGCTTTCGTTTGAATTGGTGATGTTGATGGTAGGAATAGCCGCACTTGCTTGTTGCTTTGCCTCGTCTAAAACATTGCCAAGGTCATTTTTACAATACATTCTTCCCTTGACCTCTACCAAACAATCTTTGCAAAACGGTTTTCCGCAATAGGCACACATACCGTCTGCTTCACGCTCGGGGTGATTGGTACATTTCATTTTTTTGTTTCTCCTTTTTTATTGCTTTTTTAAAGTAGTCCTTTGTTTTTAACCATGCTGTCCGTGTAACTAAAAGTATACTTATACCAATTGTAACGCAACTGATAAAGCCGCCTACAAAAAGAACGAGAATGACATTTGAAAAATTGAGGTCAGAGAAATTCAATATGTTCTCGTCTTGTGTTCCTGCTAAAAGCGAAAATATCACGGTGGCTATTAAACACACGGCGGCAAGGAGAACAACAAATATTATTTGAGAAAATAAAGATTTATTTTTCATAACATTTCTTTGCCTACTTTTTTTGTTTTTTTGAGTTGTTTTATAACTCATTTTTCGACATTATATCACTTTTATAACTATTTGTCAATACTTTTAGTTAAAAATGCTATAATAATATTTGTGGGGGTGAGGTTAATTGAATATCGGAGAAAAAATAAGAAACAAAAGAGAGGATATGGATCTATCTCAGCGAGATATGGCAAAGCTCATACCAATGAATCAGTCTAACTATTCAAAAATCGAACGAGATGTTCAAGAGCCGAGCCTAGAACAGCTCCGCAGAATATGCCAAATTCTGAAATTAGATCCGAGGTATCTTTTAAATCTGGGAGAGTTTGAATCGCTTTCAAATGACGATATAAAATTACTTGCGGAGATAAAGCGCCTTATAAGAAATTATAGTGGAGAGGAAAAATAATTAATATTGGCCGTCATGCTTTAAAGAAGGCTGTTTTTAATAAATACACGCTATTCGAAGAGATTAAATCGGGGCGTACAAATCTTTGTGGTTTGTGCGCTCTGTTTTTATTTCTTGATTATCTGCATATAAGCGAGGGATTTCTGCATATAAAGTCAGAAAAAATATGCAGAAAGCGGTGGCTTATGTGCAACAAGGCTGAATCGTTTTTTGGGGTTTTGTTGTGTCGTATATTATATTATAATGAAAAAAACAAAAAATTTTCAAAAAGCCCTTTACAAATGAGAAAAGTCGTGGTATAATATCCGTGCATGTCGTTATCTCGGTTTTCGGATATGCGGTCGCTTTGGCGACGATTCACCCACCGATTGCTGTGTTGACGATAAATTTTACAGAAAGGTGAATTACCACTATGCTTAAGGACGAAAAGCAGGCAATTATTGAGCAGTACGCTACTCATGAGGGCGATACCGGTTCGCCTGAGGTTCAGATAGCTCTTCTTACTTACAGAATTAAGAATCTTACTGAGCACCTCAAGGAAAACCACAAGGATCACCACAGCCGCAGAGGTCTTCAGAAGATGGTTGGTCACAGAAGAAACCTTCTTGGCTACCTCCAGAAGACAGACATCGAGCGTTATCGTGCGATCGTTGAAAAACTCGGTTTGAGAAAGTAATTCTTTAATTGTCGGAGTGAAGAGTGTGCCTCGCGCAGACTCCTCACTCCCTTACTCTTTTGAGGGTATTGTTACTCTCTTTTACTATGAAAAAATCTCACAACGATTAGCAGTTAATCGAGCGCCGAATCGTTATGCTCGGCGTTGGATTAAGTGCTAACCCTGTGAGATAAAAATATATTTTTAGGAGGACTTTATGTCACAGATCAGCACACCTATTGATTTTAAAAACTACAAGGTGTTTAATTACACCTTCGCCGGCAGACCTTTGGTCGTTGAGACCGGTAAGATGGCGGGACTTGCAAACGGCTCGGTTCTTATTCGCTACGGCGAGACCGCTCTCCTTTGCTGTGCTACCGCTTCCGCAAAGCCCAGAGATGGAATTGATTTTCTCCCTCTCTCGGTTGACTACGATGAGAGAATGTACGCTGCGGGAAAGATCCCCGGTGGTTACCTCAAGCGTGAGGGCAAGCCTTCCGAAAAGGCGGTTCTTACCTCCCGTGTTATCGACCGTCCCATCCGTCCCTTGTTCCCCAAGGACCTTCGTAACGATGTCACTCTTACGCTTACCGTTATGTCGGTAGATCCCGATTGTTCACCCGAGATCACCGCTATGATCGGCGCTTCTCTCGCCCTTTCTA
>JAGCJD010000085.1 GCA_017648425.1 Clostridia bacterium
ATTTTTCAAGAACATACGAGAGCCTAGCGTCCCCTACGCGCGTCACAAGCTTTCCGTCCGAAAAAGTACCTGCTCCGCCAGCGCCGAATTGAATATTCGATTCTACATCAAGCTCTCCCGTATTAAAAAACACCTCAGTGCGTCTGCATCTCTCTGCAATTCCGTCACCTCGGTCAATAAGCGTTGGACGGTAGCCGTTCTCAGCGAGCATCAGCGCGCAAAGCATACCCGCAGGTCCCATTCCGACAACAAGTGGCGAGTGCTTTGCGATCTCGGTTCCGTATATTATCTCGGGGCGTCCGTCACTCACGGGCGTAACTCTGTATCTGAGCTTTGATAGCTTGTCCGCGCTTATTGGCGTTTGCGCCTCGACAGCCACCGAATATACAACTCTTACATCACGCTTTTTTCTTGCGTCAACGCTTTTTTTGCAAACATTTAAAGCAAGACGTGCAGGGCTTATCCCTACACGCCTGAGTTCTGCTAAAACCGTGTCGCAGGCGTCACCCTCACCCTTGTCGGGAGATAGGGACACTCCGCACACGCAAAATGCTCTTAGAGCCTTGATCGTCATACGCTTTCCGACACAGCGGTCGTTTCCGACTGAACATCACCGCTCTGCTTGTTCTCGGTAGCCTCTGCGTAAGCCCACATCACAAACGCGATAAGCACGCAGACGATAAACGCAAATATATTGGATTTTTTTGATCTTTTTACGATATAAGTGCCGTCATCATGCTCGGCAGATATTTTTTTGTTATCGTTATTCACTGCTTGACTACCTCCCTCGTGTTATTCACTCTTTCCGCGCTTTGACTTCTTGATATGCTCCAAGGGCTCAGTATCGGAAGTGCTCTGAGGCGCTAAAAGCTCATAAAGCCTCTGTTTGAGCGAAGCATAATTAAACCCTCTTTCAAGGTTGCCGTCAACAGACACGGAAATCGTTCCTGTTTCCTCAGACACGATTATTACCACCGCGTCACTCACCTCGGTCATACCGATAGCGGCTCTGTGGCGTGTTCCAAGGTCCTTGTTTATATCCTGCTTAGTGGAAAGGGGCAAAAAGCACCCCGCCGCGCAAACTCGTCTTTCGCGTATGATCACCGCGCCGTCATGAAGCGGAGCTTTGTTAAAGAAAAGATTTCTCAAAAGGTGAGGAGAAATAGCCGCGTCAAGATAAACGCCCGATTTTATGTATTCGCTCAGCTTACTTGAACGCTCGATAACGATAAGCGCTCCCACCCTTTCACGGGAAAGGTCGTTTGCCGCCGTGCATATCGCGTTTATCTCTGCGCCCAGCGTTGCGAGATCTCCCGTTTCCGCCGCTATGTTTCTTATACCCGTGATAGGCGTTTCTCCCACGCGTTCAAGAGCCATACGGAATTCGGGCTGGAACAGCACGAGGATAGCCAATATTCCTATCTGCTGAACATTTCCGAAAATAAAGCTCAACGCGTTCATTTCAAATGTCTTTGCGAGAATGGAAACAATGAACAGGACGCAAAGTCCCACGAGGAGCTTCCACGCTCTGCTGTCCCTGATAAGTCTGTAAACAAAGTAAAGCACCAACGACAGCAAAAGAATATCAATTACATCCTTTACCCCAATGCCCGTTACGGGGGTGATAAGATAGGTGGTGAAAAACTGTTTAAGTGCGTCAGTTATGCGTTCAAGCGTAAGCAATGTGTATTCCTCCGTGATCTTTATAATATCGGTTTGAGCCGCAGCAATTATTCTGCGAGCGATTTCCATAATATATCAATATACATTATATCATATTATTTAATCTATTTCAATAACTTTTTTCAAAATACAGAATATTTTTTGTCGAGCTGTATTATGGGAAAATATTGAAAAGGTCTTGATTTTTGCCAAATAATGTGGTAAAATGTATTTAATTATTTTCTTTTTGGAGGTACTGTTATGACACTGTCTGACATTCTCATGATAGCCACTATCGCCCTTTATATGGTGATGATGGTCGCTATCGGAGTTCATTTTACAAAAAAGAACAAGTCGTCTGACGACTTTTATCTCGGAGGCAGGAAGCTCGGTCCGTTCGTGAC
>JAGCJD010000086.1 GCA_017648425.1 Clostridia bacterium
ATAAGCAAATATAACAACTATATTAGGCAGACCCAATCTATAAAATCAAGCGCTCCCGAGGAATTTTGCAATTCTTTTGGGTTTACTCTGACGAAATTCTTAAAGTACGAAGAACGTGTTTTTAAGAGTAAAACGTTGCGAAAACCACAAGACGATGTAGTTATCTATTGCAAGGCTACATATACTTCTCCACAGGGAAGAAACCACTATTGGAAAGAGCAAAGTTATCATTATGGCGAATTGAAAAGGTTTTTCGACCATACAGTTAAACTCAAAGCTCAACGCCAAACACGACAGTATCAAATCAAAGTAGAACGAGCTAAAATGACAGATTCTTTAAGGTATGACATCTTAAAGAGGGATAATTTTCGTTGCCAAATATGCGGTTCAAGTGCTCAAGATGGTGTTAAGTTACACGTGGATCATATAATTCCCGTAGCAAAAGGTGGACAAACAATAGCAAGTAATTTAAGGACTCTTTGCGACAGATGCAATATGGGAAAAAGCGATAAAATGTAAAGGAGTATTTTTATCCACCCCTTGTACACCCACACAATATTAAACACCGAGAAAGATATCTAAAAACACACAACCTACCAAGCGTAAAATCTGCGTATTTCGTGGATTTTACGCTTATTTTGCAAGAAAATCACCTACTCGCAGATAGGCGCGAACATCTATGAAAACTCCTAAGGGTTAGTTATGGGTTCGATTCCCGTTGGGGGTGCCACAAAAGCAGTCCATTCTCGAGGTGGACTGCTTTTGTTAATGTCAACCCCGCATTCTATCAATCGTAAGCTCTGCCTTTCGTGTGTTTCACGCTTATTATATCACAAAACAAGCGGTATGTAAATACGAAATGGGTAAAGTAAAAATAAAAGAGAGGATATTTCGACTACCTATCGATCTATCCTCTCTTTCTTATTACTTAGCTGCCTCGCGGCGAGCCTTCATCATAGCTTTCATTCTGAGCTCTGTGTTCAGTATCTTTTTTCTAAGTCTTATAGACTTTGGTGTTACCTCAATGAGGTCGTCGTCCGTTATAAATTCGATAGCCTCTTCGAGCGAGAAAACAATGGGGGGTGTGAGAAGAAGCTTTTCGTCAGCTCCCTTGGAGCGTATTGCGGTCAGCTTTTTTTCGTCACATGGGTTGAGAGCTATATCGTCATTCTTGGGGTTTTCTCCTACTATCATGCCCTCATATACATCGGTCTGCGGTCCTACGAACAGCTTTCCTCTTTCCTGACAGTGGAACAGTCCGTAGCGTGTCGTTACTCCGTCCTTTGATGCAACGAGAGAACCTGTAAATCTCATGGTGACCTCGCCACGGTATGGCTGATAGCCGTCAAATATCGTGTTCATAATGCCTTCGCCGTGAGTTGCGGTAAGGAACTCCGAGCGATATCCGAACAGACAGCGTGAGGGAATGACATACTCTATTCTCATGCGGTTGCCCATAGGTGTCATTTCAAGCAGATCGCCCTTGCGCTGGCTGAGCTTTTCAACAACAGCTCCCACATAGTCCTGAGGAACATCAAGCGTTACATGCTCCATAGGCTCGCACTTTACTCCGTCAATATCCTTGAACAAAACGCGGGGGTTGGAGCAGAGCATTTCGTATCCCTCTCGGCGCATGGTTTCAATGAGTATGGAAAGGTGCATTTCACCTCTGCCCGCTACCTTGAATTCCTCTGTCGTTTCTCCGTCCTCGACACGCAGGGAAACATCCTTAAGGACTTCCTTATAAAGTCTGTCGCGGAGCTGGCGGGAGGTTACAAATTTGCCCTCCTTGCCCGCAAATGGGCTATCGTTTACGGAAAATGTCATTTCAAGCGTAGGCTCGCTTACCTTAACGAATTCGAGCGGTTCGGGGCATGATAAGCTTGTTATCGTATCTCCGATTGTTATGTTCTCAGCGCCTGAGAAGCATACTATATCTCCCATTTTTGCTTCGGTAACAGGGACGCGGACAAGTCCGTCTATCTGATAGAGCGAAACTATCTTTGTTCTTTTAGGTGTGTTGTCTGTGTGATAGTTACAAATATATGCTTCTTGGTTTTGTTTAATAACTCCGCGCTCAATTCTTCCAATGCCTATGCGTCCTACATATTCGTTGTAGTCGATAGATGAAACGAGTAGTTGAAGCTCACCCTCGTTATCTCCCTCGGGGGCGGGAATATAATCAAGAATTTTATCAAAGAGCGGAATAAGGTCTGTTCCCTGAACATCAGGGTTTTCGGTTGCAGTTCCTGCTCTGCCCGAGCAATAGAGCATGGGACTGTCAAGCTGCTCGTCTGTTGCGTTGAGGTCAAATAGGAGTTCAAGTATCTCGTCCTCGACAACTCCAAGCCTTGCATCTGGCTTGTCTATTTTGTTTATAACGATAATAACTCTGTGATTAAGCTCAAGCGCTCTTTGAAGCACAAAGCGTGTCTGAGGCATGGGGCCCTCTGCGGCGTCAACGAGAAGAATAACACCGTTTACCATTTTGAGAATACGCTCGACCTCACCGCCGAAGTCTGCGTGTCCGGGTGTGTCGATAATATTTATTTTTACATCTTTATAGTGAACTGCCGTGTTCTTTGCAAGGATCGTAATTCCTCTTTCTTTTTCAAGGTCGCCCGAGTCCATAACTCTGGTCACGGTTTCCTGATTGTCACGATATATACCGCCCTGTTTGAGCATTTCGTCAACGAGCGTGGTCTTTCCGTGGTCAACATGCGCTATTATTGCAATATTTCTTAAATCCTCTCTTACCATATCTGCGTCTCCTTCATTTTACTTTCCAACTGACTATTATATCACAAAATTTCGATATTGTAAATAGTATTTTTAAATTTTAAAAGCTGTGTTCGTATTGACATTTTGATATACATATGCTATAATATAAGGTGGATTATTTTGAGGAGGTGTATTGTGAAGGTTAGGCTTATTATATTTGAC
>JAGCJD010000087.1 GCA_017648425.1 Clostridia bacterium
CGGGTGACGCTGAGGGAAGCGTTAATGCCGCTAACATCTTAAAGCCCGCGCTTTCAAGAGGAGAGATCCGTATTATTGGAGCAACAACGCTTAATGAATACAGAAAGTATATAGAAAAAGATTCTGCATTAGAGCGAAGATTTCAGCCTGTTACTGTAAACGAGCCCTCGATTGAGGAAACCAAATTGATGTTAGAGGGCATAAAGCACTATTATGAGGAATTTCACTCAATAAAGATACCCGATAGTGTAGTTGACAGAGCGGTCGTTATGTCAGAGCGATATATAATGGATAGATATTTGCCCGATAAGGCAATAGACCTGCTTGACGAGGCGGCATCAAAGCTTTCTCTTACAAGCTCGGTGCTTAATGAGGCACAGCAGATACGCGAAAAGCTCCTTGACCTTAAAGATAAGCGCGAGGCGTTGGAAGCGCAGACACAATCGGACGAAAAGAGCTCACAGCGCTGCTACGAGGAGATCGCAGGGATCAAGGCGGAGGAATTAAAGCTTTCCGAAAGACTTAAGGATATAGAGCCCTCATGTGAGAATGTTATTCTTACAGAGGAGGATATTGCAGCGGTTATAGAAATATGGACGGGAATTCCTGCTCTTGAAATATCCAAAAATGAATTTGAGCAGATAGACACGCTTGTTGATAGATTAAAAAAGAGAATAGTCGGTCAGGATAAGGCTGTCGAGGCTGTATCTAGGGCTATAAAGAGAAATCGCGCAGGAATATCCTACAAGCGCAAGCCCGTGTCGTTTATATTTGCAGGACCTACGGGAGTTGGAAAGACCGAGCTTGTAAAGGCACTTGCCGAGGACCTGTTCCATTCGCCCGAAACTTTGATAAGGCTTGACATGTCCGAATTTATGGAAAAGCACTCTGTTTCGAGAATAATAGGCTCACCCCCAGGATATGTTGGATATGATGAGGCAGGTCAGCTTACGGAAAAAATACGCAGACGCCCGTATTCTGTGGTTCTTTTTGACGAGATAGAAAAGGCTCACCCTGATGTTTTGAATATACTTTTGCAGATATTGGACGATGGTAGAATAACCGATGCCCGAGGAAAAACTGTCAATTTTGAAAATACCGTAATTGTTATGACAACGAATGCGGGATCCGACAACACCTCGTCAGCGGTAGGATTTTATTCGAGCGAGCAAAGCAAGAATGAGGACAAAACTATGAAGGCGCTGTCAGGCTTCTTGCGTCCTGAATTTATCAACAGAGTTGATGAAACAATAACTTTCAACTCACTGACTGTTGAAGATTTCAGCGGAATTGCCGCTATCATGCTCAATGAGCTTAAACTGGCACTTGCCGAGAAGAACATCAAATTCGTATTTTCTAAGGAAGCGAGCGCATATATCGCAAAGCAATCGTATTCACTGAAATTCGGCGCAAGAAATATGAGACGCTTCATACAGACGAATGTTGAGGATCTTATTGCCGATAAGATAATTTCCGATTACGACAGAACAATCTCTGGAATATCATTGAAGTATTCGAAAAAGGAAGACAAATTAAAAATAGAGTGTATTTAACATGAACGAAAAATGGTTTGCTCTTAGCATTGGTGAAATTGAAAAAAAGCTCAAAACAAATGCCGCCTCGGGTTTATCCCGTAAGGCGGCTCGTTCTGCGTGGCATAAGAATTTTCCCAAAACGCAAGCTCTTTTCAAAAAAAGCAAAAAGACATTTGGGAAAATGGTGGGCGAGGTCATTGGAGATTTTTCTGTCATTCTACTTATGCTTGCCGCCACACTTGCAGTGTTGTTTGCAGAGCTTTTTGTCGGAGTGACGGTTTTATTGATCTGTGCTATAAGCTTTACATTTTCCATTATAATGTATTTAAGAGCTCAACGCTCTATTGAAAAAATGAATTTGTATTTTCTTCCCACCGCAAAGGTAATAAGAGGTGGCAGACTATACAGAGTAAGCTTTGAAAATGTTGTAGTTGGCGATGTTATTATACTTGAACGCGGAGATGTTGTTTGCGCTGATGCAAGACTTGTTACATCAGAGGCTCTTAGCGTTTCAATGAGAACGGGAAAAAACAGCTATGTAGATTTAAAAAAGCAGGCTCATGGCGCTATTCTCGAAAACACGGCAGATCCTAAAAAAATGGTAAATATTGTTCACGCGGGTTCTGTTGTTGAAAGCGGTAGCGGACGAGCAATAGTGTATTCCGTTGGGAAATATACATATCTTGGCGCGTTGACGGGAGGAATAATCGAGCCGTATATAGAAAACATACCCTCTGAGCTAAAAAAAATGAAGCGCATATGCTCCAAGATGAGCTTTATATCAATGCTGTGCATTTTGCCATTCAGCGTGGTAAGTCTTTTACTAAGCCACCTCAGTGGTGGAACAACAACGCTTTCAGCTACATTTTTGACGGCTCTTGCTATTTCCGCATCGTCAATGACACAGCTCTCATGTACGCTGTGTAAGATATTCTTTGTAAAAAAGATAAAGGATCTTGCCGAATGTAATGATCCTATTGCAATACGCACGACAGATGCATTTGATAAATTATCGGGAATTGATTATTTGTTTATGCTTGACGGCTCTGCTCTTACTGATGGTGTTCTTCATTTTGACAGCATTTTTAATGCAGATGGCGAGATAAAGAATTACGATTACCCAACGGCATCTATAAAAAAGCTTTTGGAAATGGTAGCCCTCTATAATTCAGCAGAGGCAAATTCACTTACCATAGGACTTAATCTGCCTGATAGATTTAAGGCTTCATTTGAGGAGCTGTTCCAAAAGTTACCTACGGATGCTGAGGCATTAAAAATCAAATACCCAATAAAAACATATATGACAGGAAATCCTGCTGATCCTACCGATAGCGTTTATTTTTCGGACAATGGGAAAAGTATGATATTGAGCGTATCTCAAAGCGTGGAGGTTATTTCCCAATGCTCATTTGCCCTGACGGCGGGAAATGTACAGCCTCTCTCATCGGTTACAGCTGATAAAATAAAGCATACATTTAACGCGCATACATCAAAAGGGAAGACTGTTCTTGCATTTTCGCTCACATCGTTTGATAACGCAGGAAACAAAAGCGGAAAACTCTTTTTAGGAGCTCTCGTGCTCAGCGAAAAAACTGACAACAATGCAGTGACGTCAATTGACGAGTTGCGAAAGAGAAATGTAAATGTTATATCATTTGTTTCTAATTCGGCGTCACGAGATATTCCTCAGATCCCTCTTTCCGCGCATCTTGGCGCTAGGGCGTACAAGCACGATTTTACCGCTCATTCTCAACCGCTCACATATAGGTTTGGAGAAATAAATACCTATTATGGCTTTGACGAGAGCGATATAGCGCTTTTGCTTAAATATGCGCACTCGCAAGGAAAGACCGTGGCGGTGCTCGGATTTTCCGATTATGCTCCCGAAGCTATAAAAAATGCTGATGTATTTATTTCATGCTCATCTATAATAGATATGACAAATGCAAAGAGCGAAAAGGAATTATATACCCTTGAATTGGCGGGAGCAAGGACTAGTAGCTCCTGTATGCAGAGCATAAAGTCAGAGGCGGATGTTATACTCCAAAGACCGAACGGTGATATTGGCGGTATTTCCTCACTTGCAAGGGCGTTAAATGTAATGGAAACAGCTTACAGAAATATATCGAGCTTCTTCAAATATGTTTTGTCAGCTCAGATAATAAGGATACTTCTGGTTGCATTACCAATGGCACTTGGCGTATCCGTGTTGGACGCGCGACACATTCTGCTTTGTAGCTTTTTGCTTGACTTGCTTGTTTTGCTGCTCTTCGCGTTTGATAAAACTCCCGTTCCGCAGGGCGTGATAAAATATTCTCGAATAAGGTCTCCCAAGCTTGTGCTTTTGGCTAACAAAAGGCTTGCGCTTTGCGCTGTCGGAGCAGGATTTGGAGCGTTAGTTATACCTATGGCAGTTAATGCAATAGGAATATTCGGACCATATATTTATCGTGTTGAATATATGTTTTTTGCAATGATCTGGATACATATTGTGTTAGCTTATTATATAAGATACGGCAGTGTTTCAAAAATCAAATTTGCACTAAAAAACAAAAAGCTCTTTGCGCTTGTTGCTTCTGCGCTCGTCTTCGTAGGCTTAACGCTTCTTTTTCCACAGTTAGGTTTGGCTTTTGAAATGGTGTCACACCCGCTCGCATACTTTTTGTTGTCATTTTTACCTGCGATAATATTTTCGCTGTGCTTTGAAATGACAGGAGTGATCAAAGGGCAAAAATGAATATAAAATATCTCCTTTGCATAAGTTTTATTACATTGCAAAGGAGATTTTTTATGGAGAGATTTAATACTTGTGAGCTAAGAGATAAGGAAGTAATAAATCTTTGTGACGGTTCAAAGTTGGGGTGTCCCACCGATTTTGAATTTAATTCGTGTGACGGCAGAATAAGCGCATTAATAATAGCAGGGCAGTGCGGATTTTTAGGACTTGGGCGTTCAAAAGATATAATAATTCCTTGGTGTAAGATAGAGTGCATAGGTGAAGACACAATACTGGTAAGATTGCCGTCCAATGAGTTTATAATCCCCGATGATGATAAAAAGAGGCATAAAAGGTCATTTTGGTAACGCGAAATGTAAATATTTTGTAAACAAGTGAAAATGATGTTGCATTGAATTTATATATATGATATAATTTCTGTAATTGCGTGAATTGAGAACTTGCGCAAAAATAAAATACACACACACAGCGCCTGCGGTGCGGTATTAGATCGCTTGGCTGTGTGGTGGAAAAACCAAAGGAGGACATTGAAATGTCTATTATCTCAATCAAACAGCTTCTCGAAGCAGGTGTACACTTCGGACACCACACAAGAAGATGGAATCCTAAGATGCAGGAATACATCTTCACAGAAAGAAACGGCATCTACATCATCGACCTTCAGAAAACGGTAAAGAAGTTTGACGAGGCTTATGCTTTCGTTCGCGATGTTGCCGCTGAGGGTGGAAACATTCTCTTTGTAGGAACAAAGAAACAGGCTGCTGACGCCATTAAGGAAGAGGCTATCCGTTGCGGAATGTACTATGTAAATGTTCGTTGGCCCGGTGGAATGATGACCAACTTCAAGACCATCAAGCGTTCTATCGGTCGTCTTAACGCTCTTGAAAAGATGCAGGAGGACGGAACATTTGATCTTCTTCCCAAGAAAGAGGTCGCTGCAAAGCAGAAGGAAATTTTTGACCTTGAAAAGAACTACGGCGGTATCAAGACAATGGATACTCTCCCCGCAGCAATTTTCATAGTTGACCCCAAGAAGGAAAGAAATGCAGTTCTTGAGGCTAAGAAACTCGGCATACCGGTAGTAGCTATCGTTGATACTAACTGTGATCCTGACGATGCTGATTATGTTATCCCCGGTAACGATGACGCTATTCGCGCAATCAAGCTTATCTCAGCTGCACTTGCTGATGCAGTTATCGAGGGTAAGCAGGGTGAGCAGCTTACAGAAGAGGTTGAGGCAGCAGAGGCAGAGGCTGAGGCTGTTGACGCTGAGTAATTCTTATATAATCTAGAAAACGAAAGGAAATAGTAAAAATGGCTAATATTACCGCAAAGGATGTTGCTAATCTTCGCGCTCAGACCGGTCTTGGTATGATGGAGTGCAAGAAGGCGCTTGTTGAAGCAGAGGGTAACTTTGAGGCTGCTGTAAAGATCCTTCGTGAAAAGGGACTTGCAACCGCTGAGAAAAAGGCTGGTCGTATCGCAGCAGAGGGTCGTGTTGATATAATGTCAAAGGACGGCTTCACCGCTATGGTTGAAGTAAATGCCGAGACAGATTTTGCTGCAAAGAGCGATGCATTTAAGGAGTTTGTAACTGGTGTTCTTGAAACTATTATCGCTAACAAGCCCGCAACTCTTGAAGAGCTTCTCGCAACTAAATATTGCGATAGCGAGCAGACAGTACAGCAGACACTTATCGAGCAGATCGCTGTGATCAAGGAGAACCTCTCAGTTCGCCGTTTCGTGCTTGTTGAGGGCGTTGCTTCCTCTTATATCCATGGTTTCGGTTCTACTGGTGTTATCGTTAAGTTTGATACAGATGTTGCTGATAAGGAAGGCTTTGCAGAGTACGCAAAGAACATAGCGCTTCAGATAGCTGCTGGTAACCCCCCTCAGTATGTTAACATTGAGGATGTTCCCGCAGAGGCTGTTGCTGAGGAAAAGGCAGTGCTTATCGCACAGATGAAGAACGATCCTAAGAACGCAAACAAGCCCGATGCGATCCTTGATAAGATAGTAACAGGTCGTCTTGGCAAGTTCTACGAGCGCGTTTGCCTTGTTGAGCAGGCTTATGTTAAGGAAGACGATATGACTGTTGGCACTTACACCAAGAATACCGCAAAGGCTCTTGGCGGATCAATCAAGATCGTATCCTTCTGCCTCTACGAAAAGGGCGAGGGTATTGAGAAGAAGGAAGAGAACTTTGCTGAGGAGATCGCAAAGCTCACCGGAAACAACTAAGAATACTTTAAATCGGATACACCACTCGGTGTATCCGATTTTTGATATAGACAGAAAAAGACGCTTGCAAGAATGCAAGCGTCTTTTTATTTTATTTATTCTTCAATTTCCGCAA